>CAIQMJ010000369.1 GCA_903872875.1 uncultured Variovorax sp. | reverse complement strand
GCGCCTTGAAGAGCGATGCGTTGGCATGCACGGTGATTTTGACCTTGCCTCCGGTGGCTGCATCCACGTCCTTGGCGAACTGGGCGATGTTCTCGGTGTGGTAGTTCGTCGCCGGATAGGCGGTAGGGAGATCCCACTTGGTTTGGGCGATGGCAGCGGAACCGAAAGCGAGGCCTGCGAGGGCGATGCAGAACTTGTGATTCATGGGCTCTCCAGAATGAGGAAAAGAATGGGCGACGGCAGCATACGTGCAAATATCAGGCCATCTTTCAGTTCGCTTCCAATGATTACCCTGAGCGGATTCGGCCGCCAGAATGCAAAAAGCCGTCCTTGAGGACGGCTTTTGACGGGGCGGTTCGTTCTTGACCCGTGTTGTCAGGGCTTCACTGGCTTGGCAGATGCGTCGGCCTTGGCATCTGCCTTGGCGAATTTCGCGGGCTTGGCTGAAGACGCTGCACCTTTGTAGCTCTCTCCATTGACCGTCAGCCCCTCGGCGGACAGCTTTGCCGCCGCCTTTTCCTTGACGCCCTTCACGCGGGTCATCAGGTCTGTCCAGTCCTTGAACGTTGCCTGCTGCCGTGCGTCGACGATACGCTTCGACATCGCGGGACCGACGCCCTTGAGGCCATCGAGTTCGGCCACGGTGCCCTTGTTGGCGTCGACGGCGGCGAACGATGCAACCGCAAACAGCATGGCCGTCACGGCCAGAATTTTCTTGAACATGAAACTCCCCCTGGATATTGGATTGAAAAGTAGATAAGCGCTCCGGGGGCCCCGGCGCGCGCGACGAGCCTATCGGCTTCCGCCTGCTTTTCGTCCTCTCCGTCAGAGGAGTTCAGAGTTCTTCGACGCGTCGTGGCGGGTAGCTGTCCCAGGCCTGGCAGCCGGGGCAATGCCAGAAGTGCTGATGCGCTTCAAAGCCACAGGCTGCGCAGCGATACCGCATTAGGGGACGGGTTGCCTGATCGATTGCGCGCTGAACCTGTGGATGGAATTGCTCATGTTCGAAGCGTTCGCCAGCCAGCCAGCGCGAGGCGGCGACCAGCGATGGCTGATGCGCAAGGTGCGCAATATAGCCATCGCGCGGTGTTCCTCCTGCATCGAGCGGCTCGCCTCCCGCCGGGGTCGGTGTCCCTCCGAGCGCGATGATGGCTTCGAGCACGTCGATCGATGGTGCATCCGCATAGCGGCGCTGAAGCAGTGCCAAACCGTCGTCGCGGCGCTGTGCGCCGACTGCCGCCTGTTGCAGCATGGCTGCATAGAGGGGCAAGGCGAGGGGCGCGCGTTCGCTCAATCCGACGAGCGTATTGAAGGCCGCCGCCGCTTCACCGTTTCGCAGTTGCAGGGCCGCCGTGTCGATGGCGGGGCGCGGCGCATCGGGTGCCGCCTCGACGGCGCGCCGCAGCAACTGGGCCGCGCCAGCGATATCGCCTGCTGCCAACTGCTCGGACGCCTGCTCGCACAGGTGATGCGCACGGCGCGCCTCATAGCTGGCCTGCTCGGCATCGTCGAGCTTCTGAGCCACTTCGGCGGCCTGCACCCATTCGCGCGAGCGTTCATAGATTGCCAGGAGAGAAAGGCGAGCCTCGTTCTCGAAGCGAGTGCCTTCGAGCTTCTGCAGCGCGGTTTCGGCACGGTCCAGCAATCCGGCACTGAGGAAGTCCTTGGCCAGTGCATGTTGCGCGCGGTCGCGGTCATTGCGGGTGAGGTCGCCGCGGCCCAGCAGATGTTCATGTACGCGTACGGCGCGCTGATATTCCCCACGACGACGGAACAGGTTGCCGAGCGCGAAGTGCAATTCCTGGGTATCCGGATCGTTCTGCACGGCCTCGATGAATGCATCTATCGCCTGATCCTGCTGTTCGTTGAGCAGGAAATTCAGGCCGCGGAAATACGCCTTGGGCGCTTGCCGGTTCTCCAGTCTCAGCTGGCGGATGTCGAATCGTGAAGCGAGCCAACCGAGAACGAACGCGATGGGAAGGCCGAGAAGCAGCCACATGAAGTCAAAGTCCATGCTGTCTAACGGCGGGAAGGTCAGTGGCAGCAATGGTCGCTGCGGGGGTGGGAGAGGTCACCGTCGCAGCGGCCGGGATTTGCGCCGGGGCTGGTCGTTGTGTGGCGGCACTTCGATGTCTCCACCAGCCGGGCAGCATGCCCAATGCGCCGACGACCACGCCACCTGTGAAGCCAGCCAGCACCACCAGCACCAGCGGCGCGCGCCAGTAGGTACCGAAGAAGAAATAGACGGTCGCGTCCTGCTGGTTGTTCAGCGCGAAGGCGAAGAGAGTAAAAAAAATGGCTGCCTTGAGCAGCCAGAGGAGGTATTTCATGCGCGTCCCCATTGGCCCCGGGATTCTAGGCCGAGGCTCATGCTTCAGTTCTTGCCGTCTTTGCGCGAATCAAGCTCTGCGGTACGGGCATCGACGGCTTCGCGCAAGGCCTTGCCCGGCTTGAAGTGCGGCACCCGTTTCTCGGGAATCTGCACGCTGGCACCTGAACGCGGATTGCGTCCGATGCGTGGCGGCCGCCGGTTCACCGAAAAACTGCCGAAGCCGCGGATCTCGATGCGGTGGCCACGCACCATAGCGTCGCTCATCGCGTCAAGAATGGTCTTGACGGCGTATTCGGCATCGCGGTGGGTCAGTTGCGCAAAGCGGGCTGCAAGTTCTTCGACGAGGTCTGAGCGGGTCATGGTGGCGGAAACACGTAGACGAAAAAAAAAGGGCGCGGCCTCTCGGCCGGCCCTGTCCCTGACAAGGCTTTACTTGTCGCTGTTGTCCAGCTTGGCGCGCAACAGGGCGCCCAGGCTGGTGGTGCCGGCGTTTTCGCGTGACGACTGCTGCTGCAGGTTGGCCATGGCGCCTTGCTCGTCGGCCATGTCCTTCTGCTTGATCGACAGCTGGATGTTGCGGGTCTTGCGATCCACGTTGATCACCACCGCCGTGACTTCGTCGCCTTCCTTCAGCACGTTGCGTGCATCTTCCACGCGGTCGCGGGAGATTTCGCTGGCGCGCAGGTAGCCGAGGATCTCTTCGCCGAGGTCGATCTCCGCACCGCGAGCGTCAACGGTCTTGACTTTGCCCGTGACGATCTGGCCCTTGTCGTTCACGGTCGTGAACGTGGTGAACGGATCGCTGTCGAGTTGCTTGATGCCCAGGCTGATACGTTCGCGGTCGACGTCGACTGCGAGCACCAGCGCCTCGACTTCCTGGCCCTTCTTGTAGTTGCGAACCGCGGCTTCACCGGTTTCGTTCCACGAGAGGTCGGACAGGTGAACCAGGCCGTCGATGCCGGCAGCCAGACCCACGAACACACCGAAATCGGTGATCGACTTG
>CAIQMJ010000368.1 GCA_903872875.1 uncultured Variovorax sp. | reverse complement strand
TGCAGGAGGCTTCCACCGCAGGCCCGCTCGGCCGGGGACAGCTGCCCTACAGGATCATGGATCTGCAGTCCCTGATCGAGGGGTCCGATGCGCGCTTCGAGGCGCTCCAACTGATGAGTCGACAGTCGCCGCTGGCGATTCGGCTGACCACGCCGCAGCTCACGGCGAGCGTCGGCTCGACCTCTGCATTCAACGACGAGGAAAAGGCCGAACTGGCGCGCCTGCTCGGTGCGCATCCCGAGTGGGTCGAGTACTTCGAAGTCCGACCGGAAGACAGGATCCCGCTGGAAGGCGACAAGGACACCCGGCCCTTGAGCGAAGGGCTGGCGCTCTCGCGGCAGAAGGCGCTGAGGGAGAAGATCCTCGACGAGAACCCGGCGCGCGGAATGTTCGACTGAAGCGGGAGGGGGCAGGCAACACAAACCGCAGTTGAAAACTCGAAATGGTTCTTTCCGGTTCGGCTGGCACGGTTCCAGAATCTGCTTGAAGACAGCGCCGATGCCGCCCCTGCGGCAACGAAGCCGCAATCACATCCAGGGCAGACCATGCAAGCATCCGGCACCAGCCATTCCTCTTCGCCCACGCTCGTGGCGCGTGCAAGACAAGTCATCGAGCGCACCGGCACCGCCTGGCGCATCCCGCCCGCGTCGGCCCGGGAGATTGCCCGGCGCATGCCGGCCGGCTATGTGCCGATCAGGGTTCGCCGACGATTGCAGCAGGCGGGCGTCCGCGCATACGGCACGTCGTTGCTCTCGCACTCGTGGTGATGCGCCGACGCCCTCGCGGGCGCGGTCTCCTGTTGCATTCCTCCCATTCCCAATCCACCGGAGCGTTCGATGTCGAAAGACTGGAAGTTTGAAACCCTGTCGGTGCACGCCGGCTATTCGCCCGAGCCGACCACGCGCGCCGTCGCGCCGCCGATCTACCAGACCGTGGCCTATGCGTTCGACAGCGCCCAGCACGGCGCCGACCTGTTCGACCTGAAGGTGCCGGGCAACATCTACACGCGCATCAACAACCCGACGCAGGACGTGCTGGAGCAGCGCGTGGCGGCGCTCGAAGGCGGCATCGCCGCGCTGGCGCTGGCATCCGGCCAGGCGGCCGTGACCTATGCGATCCAGACCATCGCGGAGGCCGGTGACAACATCGTCAGCAGCACCGCACTCTATGGCGGCACCTACAACCTGTTCGCCCATACGCTGCCGCAGTTCGGCATCACGACGCGTTTTGCGGACCACCGTGACCCGAAGAGCTTCGAGCCGTTGATCGATGAACGGACCAAGGCGATCTTCGTCGAGTCGCTCGGCAACCCGGCCGGCAACGTCACCGACATCGCCGCAGTGGCGGAGATCGCGCACCGCCACGGCGTGCCGCTGATCGTCGACAACACGGTGCCGTCGCCGTACCTGAGCCGGCCCATCGAGCACGGTGCCGACGTCGTCGTGCATTCGCTCACCAAGTACCTGGGCGGCCATGGCACGAGCATCGGTGGCGCGATCGTCGACTCGGGCAAGTTCCCCTGGGCCGAACACAAGGCGCGCTTCAAGCGGCTGAACGAACCCGATCCGAGTTACCACGGCGTGGTCTACACCGAGGCGCTCGGCCCGGCCGCCTACATCGGCCGCGCGCGCGTGGTTCCCTTGCGCAACACGGGCGCAGCCATCTCGCCCTTCAACGCCTTCCTGATCCTGCAAGGCATCGAGACACTGGCGCTGCGCATCGACCGGATCAGCAGCAACGCGCTGGCGGTGGCGCAGCACCTGAAGTCGCATCGGGCGGTGAAATGGGTCAACTACGCGGCGCTGGAAGACCATCCGGACCATGCACTGGCGAAGAAGTACCTGGGCGGCAGGGCGAGCGGCGTGCTGACCTTCGGCATCGGCTCCGGCCGCGAGGGCGGGGCAAGGTTTCTCGATGCACTGAAGCTCTTCACGCGGCTCGTCAACATCGGCGACGTGCGCTCGCTGGCCACCCATCCGGCTTCCACCACCCACCGCCAACTCGCGCCCGATGAACTGGCCCGCGCAGGTGTGACCGAGGACACGGTGCGGCTGTCGGTCGGCATCGAGCACATCGACGATCTGCTGGCGGACGTCGACCAGGCGCTCGCGGCCGCGGGCTGAACAACGCGATCGCATGAAGAAAGGGGTGGCACCTGACAGGCGCCACCCCTTTCGCCATTTCCTGCGACGGCTGTGCGTCACTTCGAGAAGTAGTCCGGCAGCCGGTAGCCGGCCCAGGCCGGATTGGACTGGAACACCGTCTGGAACTCGGACGATTGGTAGGCCTGCACGATGTCCTTTGCGAAGGGCGCGTTCTCGTTGCCGCGCTTCACGGCCACCACGTTCACATAGGGCTGCGTCATGTCTTCCAGCTTCAATGCGTCGGTCAGCCTGAGCCCGGAAGCGACCGCGAAGTTGCCTTGTATCGCAGCCAGATCGGCGTCCGACAGCGAGCGCGGTGCCTGTGCGGTATCGATCGGCACCAGCTTGAGATGCTTCGGATTGCTGGACACGTCGCGCTCCGACACGCTCAGCGGGTTCGTGCCGGGCTTGAGCTGGATCCACTCGATGCCCGCGAGGATGTTGAGTGCGCGCGTCGCATTGACCGGGTCGGCCGGCAGCGTGACGACAGCGCCGTCGGGCATCCTCCCGGTGCTCGAAGGCCGGGCGCCGGCGCATTCGCGCACGCTTTACTGGCGCTACAAGGCGCAGGCGCAGCGCGCATTGCGCGAGGGCAACTGGAAGTACCTGAAGATCAACGACAACGAGTTTCTGTTCGACGTGGTGGCCGACCAGCGCGAACGCGCCAACCTGCGCGACAGGCACCCCGAAGTTTTCGCCCGCCTCAAGCGTCTGTGGGAAGAGCTGACGGGCTTCCTGCCGGTCACCGACGAGGTGTTCACGCATGGCGTGACGCCCGACGTGCAGGCCGACCGCTACGTGCCGCACAGCTTCGTGCGCACGGTGCCGCGCTGATCCTGTGGACGTGTTCGGCATCGAACTGATCGAGGCGCTGCGCGAGGTGGCACAGCATGGCGACCCGACACGCGCCGCCTCGGCGATGCAGCTGTCGAAGTCCACCGTGAGCAAGTACATCACCGACCCCGATGCGCACGCGCATCGCTGCAAAGACCGCTCAGTGCGGTGTGGATGAAAAGCGCGGAATCGCAGCGGCCAGTGCGGCGGTATAGGGGTTGCGGGGTTGATCGAAGAGTTCGCCCGCGGGCCCTTCGTCGACGATGCGCCCTTCGCGCATCACCAGCACGCGCTCGCACAGCAGGCGCACCACGCCGAGGTCGTGCGAGACGAACACGATCGACAGCCGCAGTTCGCGCCGCAGCCGGTCGAGCAGCGCCAGCACGCCGGCCTGCACCGACACATCGAGCGCCGCCGTCGGCTCGTCGAGGATCAGCAGTTCCGGCCCCGGCGCAAGCGCCCGCGCGATGCCCACGCGTGCGGCCTGTCCGCCGGACAGTTCATGCGGCCTGCGCTGCAACAGGTCGGTACCCAGCTGCACGCGCGATGCCGTCTCCAAGACCTGCCGGCGCAAGGCGTCGCCCCGCAGGCCGAGCAGGCTGCGCAGCGGATCGGCAATCGCGTCGAAGGCCGTCTTGCGCGGGTCGAGGCTGTCGTGCGGGTCCTGGAACACCATTTGCACGCGGCGCCGCCACGGGGCTTGCGCGGCCTGGGCGGCCGCGTGGCGCGCGAGGTCGTTGCCATCGAACACGATGCGCCCCGACAGCGGGTCGCTCAGTCGCGC
>CAIQMJ010000367.1 GCA_903872875.1 uncultured Variovorax sp. | reverse complement strand
CCGATCTCGGTTCGGGCCAGTTCATCTGGCGCCTGGGCGACCCCGGGCGCGAAGGTTACGTTGCCGCCAGCGACAGCCGCCGAGATGGCCAGGCCTGCGGATTCTGAGTCGCGGGCGCCGTCGGCCGGCGCGCCGGCGGACGATGCCGGCCAGATCGGGGTCGCCTTCGAGCAGCGGCGCGAAGCGGGCGTCGGCCGCCATCGCATCGATGGCCTGCGACACCTCCTGCGGCCGATGCTTCCAGGTGACGGGTCCGACGTCGCTCATGTCGTGCCAGTTGTCCCCGGCGTGTTCGGGCATGGCGACGGTGAGGCCCGCGTCGACCAGCGTCTGCGCCAGGTCGGTCTGCGTCCAGGGCGCGCCGCCCGAGCCGTGCGACATCACGATCAGCCGGCCGTTGCCGCGCAGCGGCGTGGCGTCCTGCGCCGCTTCCACCGTGAAAGGGCCGCGCTTCAGCGAAGTGGCTGGCGCGGCCGTCGGATAGAACACCGTCACGGGTCCGCTTCCGGGAGGCGCGGCCAGCACGGTGAGCCCGGTGGCTGCCGCTGCGGCTTGCGCCAGCAGGGCCGTGGCCACCGCCGCGATGGCTGCGAGGACGTGTCGCGTGCTCACCAGAGGTCCGCCTTGTTGTCCGCGCGGAGCTTGGCGCGTTCTCTTTGCACGAGGCGCTCCATCACCCCGCTGCCGGGCGCGAACACCCAGACCGACAGCCCGTGCATCAGCAGGCCGAAGCCCCAGCCGAGCAGCGGGAACAGCGCCCAGTGGCGGCCGGTCGCGAAAGACAGGGCGACCAGCCCGAGATTGACCACGAAGTAGATGGTCGCGTGGAGCAACCAGCCGACCTTGGCCTTGGCCCGGCGGCGCGCGAGCAGATCGAGTTGCAGGTCGGTGGCGGGCATGGGTGTCTCCGGGGTTCTCATGACGGGGCGTGTCGCCGACTCAGGCTGCCTGGCCGTTGCCCAGGCTGGCGTCCTGGCGCAGCGCCAGCTT
The DNA here is from genome assembly GCA_903872875.1 of uncultured Variovorax sp. Lineage (GTDB taxonomy): Bacteria > Pseudomonadota > Gammaproteobacteria > Burkholderiales > Burkholderiaceae_C > Variovorax. Next base: position 5,240 of record CAIQMJ010000367.1, on the reverse strand, counting down.
CCAGAGGCGCAGGGCGCGGGCCGCGAAGATCCCGCTGAAGGCACCGTAGAGCGTGCCGATCGACAGCGCAAAGCCCAGGTTCGCCGGCAGTTCCGGATGCATGGCCACGGACACGCCGACGATGTACTTGGTGAAGAAGATGCCCATCATCAGCGCCAGCGGTATCGGGCTGCCTGCGGCGTGGAAAGTGCGGGTTGCGGCTGCGTAGCGGGTCGATGCCGGCAGCGGCATGCGCGAGACGACCAGGCCCAGGACCGCGGCAGCGATGGCCCAGCCGACCATCGCGAGCGGCATGGCGGCGAAGGCCGACAGCACGCCGTAGATGGAGAAGCCCATCATCGCGATCGGCATGACCGCCACACGCGTCAGGCTGGTGGTGTTGGGTACCAGCTGCTTGCCGCCGAGCAGCACGAGGATTCCGAACAGTGCGAAGACCCAGGTCGGGGTGTGAGCGAGGATTTGCATCAGCATGGCGATTTCTCCGGAAGTAATAAAAAGAAGGGGTGGGTGGGAAGCGATGGCGTGACTGTGCCTAGCGCGCCGATGCACAGCGAGTGCGATGCGATGAAGTGCATGCCGGTGGCGCGAAATGCAGTCCGGAGGCGCAAAAAGCGGCCGTTCCAGAGGGTGGCGTGGCGTCGCACCCACGTTCCGAACTCGCTTTACAAGCCATTTACGGCATGGCAGGGAGCCGGTAGCAATCCCTCGGGGGGTGCACGCTACGATCCGGAGCCAGGCGCCAGTCAGCGCCATCCGCGCCCGCGTTTTCCCCAGGATTTGTCATGGACCCTCGCCCCCCAACGACCCCCCCACCCGTTGCCGCCACCAGCGGGCCGCCGCCTCGCAAGCGCCGTTGGTTGGGTGCCGTCATTGCAATACTGGCGACGGCCGCGTTGATCGGGGGGGCCTATTACCTGGTCAACCGGCCGCCCGCCGCCGTCAATGGCGGTCCCGGCGCCGGTGGCCCTGGCGGGCCGGGCGGCCCAGGCGGTCCCGGCGGCGCACGCCGTGCGGGCGGCGGCGGTGCGCTGGTCACGGTCGGCATGGCCGTCGCCAAGCGGGCCGACATACCCGTCTATCTCGACGCGCTGGGCACCGTCACGCCGGTGACCACCGTCACGCTGCGTCCGCAGGTGTCGGGCGTGATGACCGACGTGCTCTTCACCGAAGGCCAGATGGTGCGCAAGGGCGAGGTGCTCGCCCGCATCGATCCGCGCCCTTACGAACAGGCGCTGATGCAGGCGCAGGGCACACGCGAGCGGGACGAGGCGCAACTGGAAGCCGCCCGCGTCACGCTGGAGCGCTACCGCACGCTGCTCGGGCAGGACTCCATCGCGCGCCAGGACGTCGACACCCAGGCCGCGCTGGTCAAGCAGCTGCAGGGCACCGTCACGACCGACAAGGCGTCGGAGGCGACGGCCAAGCTCAACCTCGACTACACCCGCGTGACCTCGCCGGTGAGCGGCCGAGTCGGCCTGCGCACCGTCGACCCCGGCAACTACGTGGCCGCGGGCGCCACCACCGGCATCGCGACCATCACCCAGATGACGCCGATCGACGTGCAGTTCTCGGTGCCGCAGGACCGTGTGCCCGACATCGAGGCGCGCGTGCGCTCCGGCGCCACGCTGACCGTGACGGCGCTCGACCGCACCAAGGCGACGACGCTGGACGCGGGCACCTTTTCCACGCTGGACAACGTGGTCGACACGACCACCGGCACGGTCAAGGCCAAGGCGCGCTTCGGCAACGCGAAGAGCGCCTTGTTCCCCAGCCAGTTCGTCAATGTGCAATTGCTGCTGCGCACCATCGACGGAGCGGTGACGGTGCCGGTCACGGCGCTGCGCACGTCCGGCACGGGCAACTACGTGTATGTGATCAACGAGGACCGCACGGTGTCGATGCGCGATGTGAAGCGCGGCGAGTCGACGGTCGAGTCGGTGGTCATCACCAGCGGGCTGAAGGACGGCGAGCGGGTCGTCACCGAAGGCGGCGACCGCCTGAAGGACGGCGCCAGCGTGCAATTGCCGACCGATGCCCCGCGCCAGCGCGGCGCCGGCGGCCCGGGCGGACGGCGTCAAGGTGCGTCGGGCCCGCAAGGCGGGGCCTCCGCGCCTGCGCAGGGCGCTTCGGGTGCGCGTGCATCCGAATCGACGCCGCCGGCCGCAGCGCCCGGCAGCGTGCCTGCGGCGGCGCCTGGCACAGCGACCGGCACGCCAACCGCACCGGCCGGCCCGCTGGCGGCGCCGCCTCGCGGCGCAGTACCGGGCGGCGCGCGGGCGGAATCGTCCGGCACCACACCGCCGCAGCCGGCGCCTGCCGTCGCGCCCGAAGCGGCCAGGCCGCTGCCGACCCCCGAGCAGCGACAGCGCATGCTCGACAGCGCCAAGGACAACCCCGAGCAGTTGGCGCGCCGCAGGCAATTCCTCGAATCGCTCGACAAGGGGGACCCGGCCGCACTGGCGCGCTGGCAGCAGATGGGTGACCGCATGGGCCAGGGCGGTGGACAGGGACCGCGGCGCGAAGGCGGCGGCGGAGGCCAATGAGCCCGTCACGCCCCTTCATCGAGCGGCCGGTCGCGACCGCGCTGCTCATGGTGGCGATCGTGCTCGCGGGCTTCGTGGGCTTTCGCTTCCTGCCGCTGTCGGCGCTGCCGCAGGTCGACTATCCGACCATCCAGGTGCAGACGCTGTATCCGGGCGCCAGCCCCGAAGTCATGAGCCGCACCGTGACGGCGCCGCTCGAGCGCCAGTTCGGCCAGATGTCGGGCCTGAGCCGCATGAGCTCGACCAGCGCCGCCGGCGTGTCGATCGTCACGCTGCAGTTCGGCCTGACCGAAACGCTCGACGTCGCCGAGCAGGAGGTGCAGGCCGCCATCAACGCCAGCAATTCGCTGCTGCCGGCCGACCTGCCCGCGCCGCCGGTGTACGCCAAGGTGAACCCGGCCGACGCGCCGGTGCTCACGCTCGCGATCAGCTCGAAGACGATGCCGTTGACCGAGGTCCAGAACATCGTCAACACGCGTCTGGCGCAGAAGATCAGCCAGGTGTCGGGTGTGGGGCTCGTGACGCTGTCGGGCGGCCAGCGGCCGGCCGTGCGCATCCAGGCCGACACCAAGGCGCTGGCGTCGTACGGCATCGGCCTCGACACGCTGCGCACCGCCATATCGGCCGCCAACGCGAACAGCGCCAAGGGCAGCTTCGACGGGCCGTCGCGCTCGTACTCCATCAACGCCAATGACCAGCTGGTCACGGCCGACGACTACAGGAACCTGATCGTCGCGTACCGCAACAGCGCGCCAGTGCGCATGACCGACGTGGCCCAGGTGGTCGACAGTGCCGAGAACACGCGCCTGGGCGCCTGGTCGGGCATGACCGGCGAACTGACGCCCGCGATCATCCTGAACGTGCAGCGCCAGCCCGGCGCCAACGTGATCGCCACGGTCGACGCCATCCAGCGGCAGTTGCCCGAGCTGCAGGCCGGCCTGCCGGCCTCGCTCGACGTGAAGGTGCTGAGCGACCGGACCACCGGCATCCGCGCCTCGGTCAAGCACGTGGAGATCGAGCTGGTGCTCGCCGTGCTGCTGGTGGTGCTGGTGATCTTCTTCTTCCTGCACAGCTGGCGCGCCACCGTCATCGCCAGCCTGGCCGTGCCGATCTCGCTGATCGGCACCTGCGGGCTGATGTACATGCTGGGCTACAGCCTGAACAACCTGAGCCTGATGGCACTGACGATCGCGACCGGCTTCGTGGTCGACGACGCGATCGTCATGATCGAGAACATCTCGCGCTACCTGGAGGAGGGCGAGACGCCCTTCGCCGCGGCGCTGAAGGGTGCGGCGCAGATCGGCTTCACGATCATCTCGCTGACGGTGTCGCTGATCGCGGTGCTGATTCCGCTGCTGTTCATGGGCGACGTGGTCGGCCGGCTGTTCCGCGAATTCGCGGTCACGCTGGCGATCACCATCCTGATCTCGGCCGTGGTGTCGCTCACGCTGGTGCCGATGATGTCCGCCCGGCTGCTGAAGAGCGTGCGCCGGGCCGCCCCGAGCACGCTCGCTCCCCCAGGGGGACAGCCGCCGCAGGACGGCGAAGGGGCAGAAATTGTTGAGCCGCACAACGCCACGCGCGGACTGGCCGGCAAGGTGCAGGCCTTCTTCGACCGCGTGATCGCGCGCTACGACATCTGGCTGCAATGGGTCTTCCGGCGCCAGGGACTGACGCTGATCGTCGCGCTGGCGACGCTGGCGTTGACCGTGCTGCTGTACGTGATGATTCCCAAGGGCCTGTTCCCCACGCAGGACACCGGCCAGCTGCAAGGCCGCATCGAGGCGGCGCAGGACGTGTCCTATGCGCGCATGGCCGAGCTGCAGCAGGCCGCCGCGCGCGCCGTGCTGGCCGACCCCGACGTGCAGAGCCTGAGCTCGTTCACCGGCGTGGATGCGGCGAACAACACGATGCTCAACACCGGACGCATGCTGATCAACCTGAAGGCCGATCGCGGCTCGCAGGAAGACACGATGAACCGGTTGCGCGATCGTGTGGCACAGGTCGCCGGCGTCAAGCTGTACCTTCAGCCGACGCAGGACCTGACGATCGATGCCGAGACCGGTCCGACCGAATTCCGCTTCTCGATCGAGGGTGTCGATTCGGCCTCCGTGACGGAGTGGGTACGCAAGCTGATGGCACGGCTGGAGTCGGTGCCGCAGGTGCGCAACGTGACGAGCGATGCGGGTGCGCAGGGCCTGTCGGCCTATGTCGACATCGACCGCAACACCGCGTCGCGCCTGTCGGTGACGGCCAGCGCGGTCGACGACGTGCTCTACAGCGCGTTCGGCCAGCGCATCGTGTCGACCATCTTCACCGAGACCAACCAGTACCGCGTGATCCTGGAAGCCAAGACCGATTCGATCGAGACGCCGCAGCAGCTCGGCACGCTGAACCTCAAGACCGGCGCCGGCACGCCGACGCCGCTGTCGGCCATCGCGACGATCCGCGAGCAGCTCGCGCCGCTGCAGATCACGCACGTGGCGCAGTACCCGGCAGCGACGGTGGGCTTCGACACGGCGCATGGCGTGTCGCTGGGCCGCGCGGTCGATTCGATCCGCCAGGCCGCCAAGGAGATCGGCATGCCGGCCGGCGTGTCGATGACCTTCCTCGGCGCCTCGGGCGCCTACGAGAAGTCGCTGTCGAACCAGCTGTGGCTGATCCTGGCGGCCGTGGTGTGCGTGTACATCGTGCTGG
>CAIQMJ010000366.1 GCA_903872875.1 uncultured Variovorax sp. | reverse complement strand
TGCTGCAGAACGTCATGGAGGGACTGGTCACCGTCAAGCGTGAATCGACGACCAACGCACGTGAGCGCGCACTGCGCGAATTGACCAAGGTCGGCCTCGCTGAGAAAGCCGGCGCCTACCCCGGCCACCTGTCCGGCGGACAGCAGCAGCGGGTGGCCATCGCGCGTGCGCTGGCCATGGAGCCCGAGGTGCTGCTGTTCGACGAGCCGACATCGTCGCTCGACCCCGAGCTCGTCGGCGAGGTGCTCTCGACCATCCTCGCGCTCGCCGACGAAGGCCGGACCATGTTGCTGGTGACCCACGAACTCGGCTTCGCCTATCACTTCGCGACCAAGGTGGTGTTCCTCGCGGACGGCCAGTTGCACGAGACAGGCACGCCCGACGAGGTGCTCAAGCACCCGAAGCAGGAGCGCACGCAGCGCTTTCTGGAGCGCTTCACCGCCTTCCATTTCTGATCTTTTGATCCCCTGAACCGAATCACCGAGCCCTCACGACCCATGTCCGCCGACAGCGCCTCCTCCAAGATCTCCAAGACCAGTTCCCAGGCCTACACCCCCGATGACCGCAACGACGCGGTGCTCGTCTACGTCAACGGCCAGTTCGTGCCGCGCCACCAGGCCACCGTGTCGGTGTTCGACGCAGGCTACGTGTGCGGCGACGGCGTGTGGGAAGGCGTGCGGCTGGTCGACGGCCGCATCGTGTCCTTCGACGCGCACATCGACCGCATGTGGGAAGGCGCCAGGTCGATCTCGCTCGACATCGGCATGGGAAAGGACCAGGTCAAGAAGGTCGTGACCGACACCTTCCTGCGCAACGGCATGCGCGACGGTGCGCACGCGCGGCTGATGGTCACCCGCGGCGTGAAGAAGACGCCCAACCAGGATCCGCGCTTCATCATCGGCGGCGCCACCATCGTGTGCGTGGCCGAGCACAAGGTTGTCACGCCCGAGGCCAAGAAAAAGGGGCTGAAGCTCTTCACCTCCACCTTCCGTTGCAGCGGGCCCGACGTGTTCGACCTGCGGCTCAATTCGCACAGCCGGCTCAACCTGATCCAGGCGCTGATCCAGGCGATCCAGGCCGGCGCCGACGAGGCCGTGATGCTCGACCCGCACGGCTTCGTCTCCAGCTGCAACTCGACCAACTTCTTCGTGGTGCGCAACGGCGCGCTGTGGACTTCGTCGGGCCGCTACTGCTTCAACGGCATCACGCGCGGCACCCTCGTGCGGCTGGCGCGCGAAGCCGGCATTCCGGTGTTCGAAGGCGACTTCACGCTGGCCGAGGTGTATGCCGCCGACGAGGCTTTCGTCACCGGCACGCTGGCCGGCATCACGCCGGTGCAGTCGGTCGACGGCCGCGCGATGGTGCCGGGCGGCCCGGTCACGCAGCGGCTCGACGCCCTCTACCGTGCCTACATCGCGAGCGCCAGCGGCGCACACGGCGCGCTGCCCGCCGCCGACTGAATTCTTCTCCAACTCCCGTCCCTCAACCCGTCACCGGAATCAACCCATGAACGCCAACACCTCGTTCCTGCGCCGTGCCCTCGCCGTCACGCTCGCCGCCACCCTGTCGCTCGGCAGCCTTGCCGTGTCCGCGCAGACCCTGCAAAAGGTCAAGTCGGCCGGCGAACTGCGCATCGGCGTCGCACCCGGCGACCCGTGGTACTTCCGCGATCCGGCAACGGACAAGTGGACCGGCCTCGGCGTGCTGCTGGGCGAGCAGGTCGCCAAGGAGATGGGCGTGAAGATGACGCCGGTCGAAACCACCTGGGGCAACAGCGTGGCCGCGCTGCAGGCCGGCCAGATCGACGCGATGTTCGTGCTCGACGCGACCGAGGAGCGCAAGAAGGCGCTCGACTTCCCGGCCAATCCGCTGCTCTGGTACGCGCAGGGCGTGCTCACCAAGGACGGCCTGGTCGCCAGGAACTGGGCCGACCTCGACAAGCCGGAAGTGCGCATCGGCGTGGCGCTGGGCACCGCCACCGACCGCGACCTGACCGTGCGCCTGCCCAAGGCCAAGATCGAGCGCTTCACCAACACCGACGAGACCGTGGCCGCCTTCATGTCGGGCCGCGTCGACGCCATCGGCTTCTATCACCCGGCCCTGGTCATCGCGTATTCGAAGATCCGCAAGGGCAAGGTGCAGGTGCCGCAACCGGTCGTCGCGCTGCCGACCAGCGTGGGCATCCGCCGCGAAACCGACACCGCCTTCCGCGACCAGCTCGACACCATCATCGGCAAGCTCTACACCTCGGGCCAGACGCAGGCGCTGTATGCCCAGTACCTCAAGACCAAGAACATCGACGCGGCCACCGTGCCCGGCGTGATGAAGGAAACGCTGGGCCAGTGAGCGCAATGCGCGTCATGAAGGCAACGGAAGAAGGCGGCGCGGCATGAACTATGCGTGGGACTTCAGCGGCGTCTGGGCACACCGCGACATGCTGCTGACCGGCTTCGTCGGCACGATCCAGGTCGCGGCTGTCGCCATCGCGGTGGGCGTGGTCTTCGGCATCGTGCTCGCGGCGCTGCGGCTGTCCGGCAAGCGCTGGCTGGCGCTGCCCGCGCTGTGGTTCATCGAGTTCTATCGGAACACGCCGCCACTGGTGCACTTCTTCTGGGCTTTCTACGCGCTGCCGGTGCTCATCG
>CAIQMJ010000365.1 GCA_903872875.1 uncultured Variovorax sp. | reverse complement strand
GTAGTCGCGCTCGGGGTAGGTCTCGATGAGGCGCTTGGCGACGGGGAAGGCGTAGGCGCCGAGGACGGCGTCCAGGACCTGGACGACCGTCTGGTTCTGGAAGATGCGGCAGTCGCTGCGCAGGGCGGCGAGATGCAGCCAGGGGCGCAGGGTGAGGCGGTAGAGCAGGTGGCGGCCTTCCTCGCCGGCGAAGGCGGCCTCTGCGATGAGGGCGTTGATCTGGCGTTCGCCTGCGCCCATCGCGTCGACGCTGGCGCCGACCGCGCCGGGGAGGAAGGTGCCCATGCCGTCGAGCTGGATGGTGCAGTGGATCCCGCGGCCTACGAAGGTGTCGAGGTCGAAGTCGGCGGCTTCGCTGGCGAGGATGTTCAGGTGATCGGGGGTCTTCAGCAGCAGCTCGTACTCGAAGAGGCTGTTCATGCCTTCGCGGCCCGACAGGCGCACGGGCTCCAGGGCCGGGCAGCCTTGGAGGAGGGGGAGCGCGGCGCTGGTGACAGTCAGCGTGCGCGCTGGGTTGGAGATCGACATGGGAGTTCCCTGGAGACGGTATGACGAGATGACGACAGCGCTTCCAGGGCGGCAGGCCCCCGGGAGCGCCGGGGGATGGTTGCGGCCTCCGGCAGGCTTTTGGGGCGGACGCATCGAACCGGCGGCTACAGCTCACCAACCGGGCAGACCGGGGGTTGAAACATGGACGCCTGCATCGCCGGCCCGTGCCTTCCCCCCAATTGCCTATCCCGTACAGCCAGTTCCGCCACCGGGTGGCGCGTGTCAGCATGACCCCGGCCTGAAGAAGCACGCATGCCAGGGCGCCGCCGGCGCCGATCGGGCCTGTGCCGTGCTCCACGCCGGAGACCGATCGCCCGCCCATGGACCCTCGCCTGCTCAACCTGTACGAACAGGAGCTGCGCTACTTCCGCGAAAGCTCGGCCGAGTTCGCGCGCGCCTTTCCGAAGATCGCGCACCGGCTCGGCGTCGAAGGGCAGGAGGTGGCCGATCCGTACGTCGAGCGGCTGATCGAGGCCACCGCCTTCCTGTCGGCGCGCGTCGGCCTGAAGCTCGATGCCGAATACCCGCGCTTCACCGGACACCTCCTCGACATCGTCTATCCGCACTTCCTCGCGCCGACGCCGTCGATGGCGGTGCTCGCCTTCTCACCCGAGCTGGAAGACGCCAACCTGGCGACCGGCCCCACGCTGCCGCGCAACAGCGGGCTGCGCGCGCGCGCGGCCGTCGGCCAGAACACGCACTGCGAATTCCGCACGGCCGCGGCGCTGCGCGTGTGGCCGCTGGAGGTGACGCGCGCGCAGTACTTCAGCTATGCGCCGGACCTGCCGCTGGCGACGCACCCGCAGTCGCGCGACATCCGCGGCGGCCTGCGCATCGTGCTGCGCGCCACCGCCGGCCTGCGCTTCGACCAGTTGCCGCTGGACGATCTGGTGCTGCATTTCGGTGGCGCCGACGATGTCGCGTGGAAGCTGCACGAATGCGCGCTGGCGCAGCCGATCGGGCTGCTGGTGCAGCCGCTGTCGGCCACCGGCACGGTGGCGGGCGCTGCGCGCAGCCTGCCGTCGCGCAGCATCGCGGCGGTCGGCTTCGCGGACGATGAAGCCCTGTTGCCCGCAACCGCCACCGGCTTTTCGGGCTACCGGCTGGTGCAGGAGTACTTCGCGTTCCCGCAGCGCTTCCAGTTCGCGCGGTTGACCGGATTGCGGCCTGTGCTGGCGGACATGGCCTGCACCGAGATCGAGATCGTGCTGCTGTTCTCGCGTGGCGATCCGTCGCTCGAGAAGCTGGTCACCGCCGACAACGTGCAACTGCATTGCGTGCCCGCGGTCAACCTCTTTCCGAAGCGGCTCGACCGCGTACCGGTGAGCGAGGGCGTGAGCCAGTTCCACCTGGTGCCCGACCGCACGCGGCCGCAGGACTTCGAGGTCCACAGCGTGACCGAGGTGGTCGGCCACGGCAATCCGGGCGTGGGAGGCTCGGGCGATGCCGCGCCGGAGCAGGTGTTCCGGCCGTTCTACGCCGCCTTCCATGGCAGCCGCCACGCGCACCCCGCGTACTACACGACCACCCGCGAGCCGCGCACGCTGTCGGTCCGCCAGCGCACCGAAGGGCACCGCAGCAGCCACATCGGTTCCGAGCTCTACATGCAGGTGGTCGATCCGCAGCAGGCGCCGTACTCGGGCGCGCTGCGCCAGCTCGCGGTGACGGCGCTGGTCACCAACCGCGACCTGGCGCTGCTGCTGCCGATGGGGCGCGACAACGACTTCGACTGCGTCGACTCCTTCCCGGTGCAGCGCGTGCGCATGGTGCGCGGGCCGTCGCGGCCGGTGTCGCCGGTGGTCAGCCAGGGGCTGGGCTGGCGTGTGGTGGACCATCTCGCGCTCAACTACCTGTCGCTGTCCGACAGCAGCCCGCAGCAGGGCGCGGCCGCGCTGCGGGAGATGCTGATGCTGTACGCGGTGCATGCCGACGAGATGCGGCAGGGCCAGGTGCGCGGCCTGCTGTCGGTGCGCAGCAAGGCGGTCGCACGGCGCCTGCCGATGGCCGGGCCGATCGCCTTCGGCCGCGGGCTCGAGGTCACGCTGGAGGTCGACCGCAACGCCTTCCACGGCCACAGCGTGTTCCTGTTCGGCGCGGTGCTCGCGCAGTACCTGGCGCGCCATGTGGAGGTCAACCATTTCGTCGAAACGGTGCTGAGCGTCGCCGGCCAAGGCGAGATCATGCGATGGAGGCCGCTGTGCGGGAACCGGCCGGTGCTGTGAGTGCCTCGCCTTCCGGCGTGGCCGCCGTCGATGGCATCGCCGATGTCGCGGCCGGCATGGGCGGGGCCGACGTCGCCGCCCGCGTCGCCGGCCGCCTGCAGCAGCATGCCGGCACGCCCTGGGCATTCGACTACTTCGCGCTGATGCGGCGCCTCGAAGCCGTGGCGCAGACCACCCCGCGCTGGGGCCGCGCGCTGCTGCCGTCGGCCGAGCCGGTGCGCGTCGGGCAGGAGCCGTCGCTGTCCTTCGCGCCGGCCAGCTTCAGCCGCTTCGAGCCGGCCAGCGCGACATCGCCACCGCGCCTGCGCCAGCACTTCTTCGGCTACATCGGGCCTAACGGTCCGCTGCCGGTGCACCTGAGCGACTTCATCCGCGAGCGCTTCATCAACCACGGCGACCCGACCTGGCTCGCCTTCCTCGACACCTTCTCGCACCGCTTCGCGCTGCACTTCTACCGGGCCTGGGCGCAGTCGCGGCCGGCGGTCGCGCTGGACCGGCCGGGCGAGGATGCCTTCCGCCTGCAGGTCGGCGCGCTGATCGGCGTCGGCACCGCGGCGCGCGCCGATCGCGATGCGGTGCACGACGACGCGCGCCTGCATTTCGCCGGCCGGCTGGTGCGCCGGGTGCACAACGCCGAGAGCGTCGAGGCCGTGCTGTGCAGCTACTTCGGCGTGCCGGTGCGGCTGGAGCGCTGGGTCGGCCACTGGATGGCGCTGCCCGCCGCCGAGCTCACGCGGCTCGGCCGTGGCGAGAGCTCTCGCGCCATGGGCATGGGCGCGATGCTGGGCACGCGCGCCTGGGACCGCCAGCACCGCGTGCGGCTGCACCTGGGGCCGCTCACGCTCGCGCAGTACAGGGACTTCCTGCCGATCGGCTCGGCCCGGCCGGCCTTGCAGCGCTGGATGCAACAGCTGCTGGGCGACGAGCTGTACTGGGATGCCGCGCTGCAGCTGCGCAAGGAAGAAGTGCCGCCGACACGGCTCGGCCGGCAGGCGGGCAATGCGCCGCGGCTCGGCTGGGTGTCGTGGCTCGGCGCGCGGCCCCGCGAGCGCGATGCGGCGGACGTGCGCATCGACAGCGCTTGAAAAACAGCACCCCCGGATCGTTCTCAACACAGACACCGAGATGGAGAAAAGCACATGAGTGAAATCAGTCGCACCGCGCTGTTCGGCAAGCTCGATTCGCTGGCCTACAAGGCCATCGAGGGCGCCACGGTGTTCTGCAAGATGCGCGGCAATCCGTATGTCGAACTGGAGCACTGGTTCGCGCAGTTGCTGCAGGCGCAGGACTCCGACCTGCACCGCGTGATCCAGCACTACGGCCTCGACATTTCCGCTGTGGCCAAGGACATGACGGCCGCGCTCGATCGCCTGCCGCGCGGCGCCACCGCCATCAGCGACTTCTCGCCGCACATCGAGAACGCGATCGAGCGCGCCTGGACCTACGCCACGCTGCAGTTCGGCGAGGCGCAGGTGCGCACCGGCTACCTGCTGGTCGGCATGCTCAAGACGCAGAGCCTGCGCAACCCGCTGTTCGGCCTGTCGAAGCAGTTCGAGAAGGTCAAGCTGGAAGACCTGTGCGACAACTTCGCGAAAATCTGCGATGCCTCGCCCGAAGCCCGGATGCGCGCGCAGGACGGCACCGGCATGGGCTCGGGTGCACCGGGTGAAGACGCGGGCGCGATGGCGCCGGCCGCCATGGGCAAGGGCGATGCGCTCAAGAAATTTGCTGTCGATCTCACGGAGAAGGCGAAGAAGGGAGAGATGGATCCGGTGACCGGGCGGGACGAGGAAATCCGCCAGATCGTCGACATCCTGATGCGGCGCCGCCAGAACAACCCGCTGCTGACGGGTGAGGCCGGCGTCGGCAAGACCGCGGTGGTCGAAGGCTTCGCGCAGCGCCTGGCGCGCGGCGACGTGCCGCCGCAGTTGAAGGACGTGAAGCTGCTCACGCTCGACATCGGTCTGCTGCAGGCCGGCGCGAGCATGAAGGGCGAGTTCGAGCAGCGGCTGCGTCAGGTGATCGACGAGGTGCAGAGCTCGCCAACGCCGATCATCCTGTTCATCGACGAGATCCACACGCTGGTCGGCGCGGGCGGTGCCGCCGGCACCGGAGATGCGGCCAACCTGCTGAAGCCGGCGCTCGCGCGCGGCAACCTGCGCACCATCGGCGCGACCACCTGGGCCGAGTACAAGAAATACATCGAGAAGGACCCGGCGCTGACGCGGCGCTTCCAGGTCGTGCAGGTGCCCGAGCCCGACGAGGCCAAGGCGATCCTGATGCTGCGCGGCGTGGCCAGCGTGCTGGAGAAGCACCATCGCGTGCAACTGCTCGACGAGGCGATCGAAGCCGCGGTGAAGCTGAGCCACCGCTACATACCCGCGCGCCAGTTGCCCGACAAGGCGGTGAGCCTGCTCGACACGGCCTGCGCGCGTGTCGCCGTGAGCCAGCATGCGACGCCGCCCGAAGTGGAGGACTGCATGCGCCGCATCGAGAGCCTGACGGTCGAGCGGGAGATCATCGGCCGCGAGGAGGCGATCGGCATCGACGTGACGAAGCGCGCGGCCTCGGTGGCGGCGCTGCTGGGCGAATCGAAGGCGCAGCTGGAGACGCTGACGGCGCGATGGAAGGACGAGAAGGGGCTGATCGATCGGCTGCTGGAACTGCGGGCGCAGTTGCGTGCGGGCAGCAAGCCGGTGGATGCGTCACTCCCTCCGGGAGAGGGCGGGGGCGAGGGCAGCGGCGCATCCAAGGTTGGCACCGCATCCACCGCCGTGCCCTCACCCCAACCCTCTCCCGGAGGGAGTCGGAGCGAAGACCGGGCCACGTTGCTCGAAGAGCTGCACGCCTTGCAGGCCAGGATCCATTCGGTGCAGGGCGAGTCACCCTTGATCCTTCCCTCCGTCGACGAGCAGGCCGTCGCCTCCGTCGTCGCCGACTGGACCGGCATTCCCGTGGGCCGCATGGTCAAGAACGAAGTGCAGGCGGTGCTGGAACTGGCCGACACGCTCAACAGGCGCGTCATCGGCCAGAAGCACGGCCTGGAGATGATCGCGCGGCGCATACAGACTTCGCGTGCGCGGCTCGACAACCCGCAGAAGCCGATCGGCGTGTTCATGCTGTGCGGCACCTCGGGCGTCGGCAAGACCGAGACCGCGCTGGCGCTGGCCGAGGCGCTCTACGGCGGCGAGCAGAACATCATCACCATCAACATGAGCGAGTTCCAGGAGGCGCACACCGTCTCCACGCTCAAGGGCGCGCCACCGGGCTACGTGGGCTATGGCGAGGGCGGCATCCTGACCGAGGCGGTGCGCCGCCGGCCCTATTCGGTGGTGCTGCTCGACGAGGTCGAGAAGGCGCATCCGGACGTGCACGAGATCTTCTTCCAGGTCTTCGACAAGGGCTGGATGGAAGACGGCGAGGGCCGCATGATCGACTTCAAGAACACGATCATCCTGCTCACCACCAACGCCGGCAGCGAGCTGGTGATGAGCATGTGCCGCGACCCCGAGCTGCTGCCCGAGCCCAACGCGCTGGCCGATGCGCTGAAGGCGCCGCTGATGAAGGTGTTCCCGCCCGCGCTGCTGGGCCGCATCGTCACCATCCCGTACTACCCGCTGTCGCCGGACATGATGAAGAAGATCGTGCGGCTGCAGCTCGGCCGCATCAAGAAGCGCGTCGAGGCCAACCACGGCGTGCCCTTCGACTACAGCGACGCGGTGGTCGACCAGGTGGTCGCGCGCTGCCAGGACCCGGAGTCCGGCG
>CAIQMJ010000364.1 GCA_903872875.1 uncultured Variovorax sp. | reverse complement strand
GGCCTGAAGTTCGCGTCGCGCCTGTGCGTGTTCGACAGCGAAATGATCCCGAATTCCATCATCTATCCGATCTGAGATCCGATTCACCATGAGCGAAACCCAATGGACCGACGTCGTCGAAGATAACGGCGTGCCCGATGACGACGTGATCGGCATGCAGGTCGCCGGCCGCGACATCGCCCTCTACAAGGTCGAAGGCAGCATCTTCGCCACCGACAACATCTGCACGCACGGCCACGCGCGCCTGTGCGATGGCTTTCTCGACGGCTACGAGATCGAATGCCCGCTGCACCAGGGCAAGTTCGACGTGCGCGATGGTCGCGGCACCTGCGCGCCGATCACGGCCGACGTGCGCAGCTACCCGGTGCGCATCGAGGGCGGGCGCGTGTTCCTGGAGCTCGGCGACGCATAGCCGCCCCGCCGCAAGACGCCAGCGGCGTTGTCCACCTCGATCCTGGGCAAGCCGCCTGTTGACCCGACCCCTGGGGCATCCTTTAGAAACGGGGCATCGATCCGAAGGAATGTTGATGCCGACCATCGCCCGCCGACTCAATCCATCGCAAGCCGCGAAACGCCTGGGCGTTTCCGCCAAGGCGCTTCGACTCTATGAAGAGCGCGGCCTGATCGACCCCGCACGGACGCCAGCGGGATGGCGCGTCTACGGCCCCGACGACATGCGCCGCGCGGCGGAGATCGTTGCGCTTCGTGCGCTCGGGTTCAGCCTCTTGCAGATCGGGCGCGTGCTGGAAGGCGACGCCCGTGGCCTGGAGCCCGCCCTCGCCGCGCACCAAGGCGTGCTGGAGAGCCGCCTGGGCCAGCTCGCTCGCACGGTCGAGAAGGTCCGCGGTCTGCGCGCAGAGGTGGCGCAAGGCCAGGCGCCGAGCCTCGGCGAACTGGCGAGCCTGCTGGCGCCCATGGCGAATGCCCGTGTCGCTTTCGACCTGCCGTGGCCCTGGGGCGGGGAGCGATTCGAGCTGCGCGAGGTGTGCGCAATCACCTTCATCGTCGGACCGCTCGGCAGCGGCAAGACGCGGTTGGCGCAGCGGCTCGCCGAAGTGCTGCCGCACGCCGCATGGCTGGGCCTGGACAGGGCCGCGGACGGCGGCGCCGCGGCCAGGGCGCAGTTGCGCCGCGAGCCCGCGCTTCAGCAGCGGGTCGACCGCGCGACGACCTGGCTGATCGAGGACGGGGCGACGCCGTCCGGCGCCCTGACCACGCTGCTCGTGCAACTGGAGGCGGATGGGCCGCAGGCATTCGTCGTCGACATGATCGAACAGGGGTTGGACGCCGCCACGCAAGAGGCGCTGATCGCGCACCTGCGTCGCCGCGGGCCCGGCGCACGCCCGATCTTCATGCTCACGCGCTCCTGCGCGATCCTCGACCTGGCGGCGGTCGGCGCGGACGAGGCCATCCTCCTGTGCCCGGCCAACCACAGCCCGCCGACGCAGGTCGCGCCCCATGCCGGCGCACCGGGCTACGAGGCGGTCGCCACCTGCCTGGCATCGCCCGAGGTGCGGGCGCGTACGGCCGGGTTGATGGCGCGGTGGGAGGCCGACGTCGCCGCCTGACTCGACGCCGGCAGCCAGATCGAAGGACCCGCGTGCCACGACAATCGGCCTTCCGGACCACTTTCCGGGGCGCCGAGGAACAGGAGCAAGCGACATGAAGGCTGAACTGCGCGAAGGTTTCATCGATGCATTGAAGTTGCGATTCGCCCGGAACATGCACAGGCATCCGACAGCAGATTGGGCCGCCGTCGAAGCACGCCTGCAGCGCAGCCCCGGCAAGCTGAAGCCGCTTTTCGAGATGGAAAGAACGGGGGGAGAACCCGATGTCGCCGGCGCGGCGGCCGATGACGGCGCCTACCTCTTCTGCGACTGCGCCGCGGAGAGCCCGCAGGGGCGCAGAAGCCTGTGCTACGACGCGGAAGCCCTGCATTCGCGAAAGGAGAACAAGCCGGAGAGCAGCGTCATCGACATGGCCGCCGCCATGGATGTCTCGCTGTTGACGGAGGCGCAGTACCGCTGGCTTCAGCAGTTCGGGGAGTTCGACCTGAAGACCTCCAGCTGGGTGGCGACACCGCCCGAGGTCAGGGAGCTCGGCGGAGCCCTGTTCTGCGACCGGCGTTACGGCAAGGTCTTCGTCTATCACAACGGAGCCCAGTCCTACTATGCAGCGCGAGGCTTCAGGTGCTCGCTCAGCGTCTGAGTCGCTCAGGGTCGCGGGCGCCGGGTGCGCGCGTTCAGTCCGAACGGACCTTGCCCCTTGTCTTCCTGGCGGCGGACCGGCCGCGCGCTGGAGCTTCTGCCGACACGGCCGCCTGCATGTCAGCTGAACCGGCGCCGGTAACCTGCATCGCATCTGGCGACGTATCGTCGGCGATCGACAGGATGATCTCGACGAGGCGCGCGCGCTGCTCGGCCGAGAACGGCGACAGCTTCAACATCTCCATGAACCAGAGCCCCTCGGTGGCCGCATGCACCAGCGCGGCACGATCGAAACCCGAATCCTTCGCGATCTCGGGGAAGCGCTGTTTCCAGTAAGCGCGAATGGGATCGGCGGACTCCTTCAGCATCGAGCCCGCCGCGAGCAGCTTGGTCGTGATCTTGTCGTTGTCCCCGCTGTTGTAGACCGAGGCCAGCACATAGGCCTTCAACGCCCGATTCGGCGAGTCGGGCAGGCGCGCCGCTTCGGCGTGACGCGCATCCGCCAGCCTGCGTGCGATGGCTTCGTTCGCCGCGGTGAGCAACTCTTCCTTGAAAGGAAAGTGATACAGCAGTCCGCCCTTGCTGACGCCGGCCTGCTCCGCCACGGCATCGAGCGTCAGCGCGGGTGCGCCGACCTCCTGTACCAATGCCAGCGCGGCCTCGAGGATCTTGTCTCGCGCGCTGGGCCTTCCGCGCTTCGGCTTGGTGTTCTCGCTGTCCATCGACTTG
>CAIQMJ010000363.1 GCA_903872875.1 uncultured Variovorax sp. | reverse complement strand
CAGCGCGCCGTGCTCAAGCACCGCGCCGACGTCGCGGAGGCGCTGCATGCCGGCACCCTGCCCTTCACGCTGAAGCCACGTTGAACACCGCGCGAACAACACCGACTGCAGAAAGAGACACACCATGAAGATCGAAGGACAGAGCGCACTGGTCACCGGCGGCGCGTCGGGGCTGGGTGAAGCGACGGCGCGCGAGCTGGCCCGCCTGGGCGCGAAGGTCGCGGTGCTCGACCGCAATGCAGCACTTGCGGAAAAGGTCGCCGGCGAGATCGGCGGCATTGCCTGCACCTGCGACATCACCGACGCCGCCAGCGTCGAGGCCGCGCTGGACCGCGCCGCCGCGGCGCACGGCCCGGCCCGCATCCTGATGAACGTCGCAGGCATCGGCAGCGCCAAGCGCATCGTCGGCAAGGACGGCAACGCCGCGCCGCTGGAAGACTTCGTGCGCGTGGTCATGGTCAACCTGATCGGCGCCTACAACATGAGCCGCCTGTTCGCCGCGCGCTGCGCGAAGCTCGACGCGCTGGAAGGCGGCGAGAAGGGCGTGATGCTCTTCACCGCATCGGTCGCGGCCTTCGACGGCCAGGTCGGCCAGCAGGCCTACAGCGCATCGAAGGGCGGCCTCGTCGGCATGACGTTGCCGATGGCGCGCGACCTGGCGCAGCACGGCATCCGCGTATGCACCGTCGCACCCGGCCTGTTCGCCACGCCGCTGCTGCTCGAACTGCCGGAACCGGTGCAGCAGTCGCTGGCCGCGTCCATCCCGTTCCCGCCGCGCCTGGGCAAGCCATCGGAGTTCGCGGAACTGGCCTGCCACGTCGTGACCAACGGCCATCTGAACGGCGAGGTCATCCGCCTCGACGGTGCGCTGCGCATGGCGCCGCGCTGAACATCGTGCTGCAATCGCGGCCTTACCCGAATCCAACCAGGAGACATCGATGAAACTGAAGAAGACAAGTGTCGCGGCCGTCATGGCCTTTCTCGCGATGGGCGTGGCCCATGCGGACCTCACGATCGGCGTGGTGCAGCCACTGACCGGCCCGGCTTCCGGCCTGGGCATTCCGGTCAAGAACGGGATCGCGATCTGGCCGAAGACCATCGCCGGCGAGACGCTCAAGGTCATCGTGCTCGACGATGCCTCGGACCCGACGCTGGGCGTGAAGGACGCGCAGCGCCTGGTCACCGAAGACAAGGCCGACGTGATCGTGGGTTCGAGCGCAACGCCGGTCGCGACGCCGATGGCCGACGTCACCGCCGAGTCGGGCACGCCACAGCTCTCCACCTCGCCGGCCGGCCTGCCGCCGGGCAAGGACAAGTGGTTCTTCCGCCTGCCGCAATCGAACGACGTGATGGCCTTCGCGGTCGTCAAGCACATGAAGGCGCAGGGCGTGAAGACCGTCGGCTTCCTGGGCTACACCGACGCCTACGGCGAACTCTGGCTCAAGGCCATGACCGCCGAAGCCGAGAAGAACGGCATCAAGATCGTCGCGACCGAACGCTTCGCACGCGCCGACACCAGCGTGACCGGCCAGGTGCTGAAGCTCAGCGCCGCCAACCCGGACGCGATCCTGATCGTCGCCTCGGGCAGCGGTGCGGGCATGCCGCAGAAGGCCGTGATGGAGCGCGGCTACAAGGGCAAGGTCTACCAGACGCACGCCGCCGCCACGCAGGACCTGATGCGCACCGCCGGCAAGGACGCCGAAGGCACCTTCGTGGTGTCCGGCCCGGCCACGGTCGCCGAGCAACTGCCCGACAGCCATCCGTCGAAGGCGGCGGCCGTGGCCTTCGTGCAGAACTATGAAAAAACCTATGGCGTCGGATCGCGCAACCAGTTCGCCGGCCACTCGGCCGACGCGCTCACTGTGCTCGAGAAGGCCGTGCCGATCGCCCTCAAGAAAGCCAAGCCCGGCACGCCGGAGTTCCGTGCCGCGCTGCGCGACGCGATGGAAACGATGGGCCGTACCGTGCTCGCGCTCGGCGTACTGAACTGGACCGCACAGGACCATTGGGGCTACACGACCGAAACCGGCGTGATGCTCAAGGTCGTGGACGGCAAGTTCAAGGTCGAACAGTAAACACCCAGGCGGGCCACCGGACGCCATCCGGCTCCGGCCCGCCAACCCTCTCTCTTCACCGGCGCCGCCATGGACTTCTCAATCGCCAGCATCCTGATGCTGGACGGGCTCACCAACGGCGCGATCTATGCCCTGCTCGGGGTCGGGATCGTGCTCGTCTTCACGGTGACCCGCGTCATCTTCATCCCGCAGGGCGAGTTCGTGGCCTACGGCGCACTCACGCTGGCCATCTTCCAGACCGGCAAGACGCCCGGCACGGTCTGGCTGCTGCTGATCCTCGCGGGCGTCGCGGCGCTGATGGAGCTGGGCACGGTCTGGCGGCATCGCGGCCGCGCCGCGCCTGCCTTCATGGCGGCACTGCGGACCTTCGCCATACCCGCGGTGGTGTGCGCGGTCTCGGCCTGGGCCGGGCCGCGCAACCTGCCACTGCCGGTGCAGGCGCTGCTGACGGTCTGCATCGTCACCGCCTTCGGCCCGCTGGTGTACCGCGTGGCCTACCAGTCGCTGGCGGGCGCGAGTTCGCTGGTGCTGCTGATCGTTTCGGTCGGTGTTCACTTCGCGATGACCGGCCTCGGCCTGCTCTTCTTCGGCGCGGAAGGCTTTCGCAATCCGCCCTTCCTCGACGTGCGCATCGCGCTCGGTCCGCTCACGCTGAGCGGCCAGACGATGATCATCTTCGGCGCCTCGGCCGCACTGATCGTGCTGCTGTGGCTCTTCTTCGAGCGCAGCCTGTACGGAAAGGCGCTGCGCGCCACGGCCGTGAACCGGCTGGGTGCGCGGCTCATGGGCATCTCGACCCAGACCGCGGGCCAGCTCACCTTCGCGATGGCGGGCCTCATCGGCGCACTCTCGGGCCTGCTGATCGGGCCGACCACCACCGTGTTCTACGACTCCGGCTTCCTGATCGGCCTGAAAGGCTTCGTGGCCGGCGTGATCGCCGGGCTCGCGAGCTACCCGGGTGCGCTGCTCGGCGCGCTTGCGGTCGGCGTGATCGAGGCCTTCGGCTCGTTCTGGGCCAGCTCATTCAAGGAAGTGATCGTGTTCACCATCGTCCTGCCGGTGCTGCTGTGGCGGTCGCTGCGCAGCGGCCACTCCGATGAGGAGCACTGAAATGAATACGCTTGCCGCAACCGCACCCACCCTGGCCGCGCCGCGCAAGAGCGCACTGCGTACCTGGGGCCCGCTGGCCCTCGTGCTGGTGCTGATCGCGCTCCCGCTGCTGCCGCTGCCCGACTTCTGGATCATCCAGCTCAACTACATCGGCATCTACACGCTGCCGGTGCTCGGGCTGGTGCTGCTCACCGGCGTGGGCGGGCTGACCTCCTTCGGGCAGGCCGCCTTCGTCGGCATCGGCGCGTACACCACCGCCTACCTGAGCGTGAACTTCGGGCTCTCGCCCTGGCTGACGCTGTTCATCGGACTGGCGTTGACCGGCATCAGCGCGGCCGTGATCGGCGCGATCACGCTGCGCATGTCGGGCCACTACCTGCCACTGGCCACCATCGCCTGGGCGCTGTCGCTCTACTACCTGATGGGCAACCTGGACGCACTGGGCAAGTACGACGGCATCCTGGGCGTCAAGGGCCTGTCGCTGTTCGGTTTCGAGATCGGCCAGCGCCGCGTGTTCTATGCGGTCGTCTGGGCCTTCGCGATCCTCGGGTGCTTCGCGGTGATCCGGCTGCTCGACTCGCGCAGCGGCCGCGCGATCCGCGCGCTCGCTGGCGGCACGCAGATGGCCGAGGCGATGGGCGTGAACACGCTGCGCTTCAAGGTCGGCATCTTCGTGCTGGCCGCGATGTTCGCGTCGATCTCGGGCTGGCTCTTTGCGCACTTCCAGCGCACCGTCAACCCGTCGCCCTTCGGCATCAAGATGGGCATCGAGTACCTGTTCATGGCGGTGCTCGGCGGCTCGGCCCATGTCTGGGGCGCAGTCGCCGGCTCAGGCATCGTCAAGCTGCTGGAAGACCAGCTGCAGGTGCTGCTGCCCAAGCTGATCGGCACCAGCGGCAACTACGAGCTGATCGTGTTCGGCATCATGATCGTGCTGGTGCTGAAGTACCTGCCCGACGGCCTGTGGGAGTTCGTCGACCGGCAACTGCCGCGCCCCTGGCGCGCGGTCGACTGGCACGACGCGGCGGACCTGCCCGCGCGCAGCAAGCCGGCCGCCGGCGAGGTCGTGCTCGACGTGCAGGCGATCCGCAAGACCTTCGGCGGCCTGGTGGCGGTCAACGACATCAGCTTCCAGACACGCGCCGGCCAGATCGTCGGCCTGATCGGGCCGAACGGCGCGGGCAAGTCGACCACCTTCAACCTCGTGACCGGCGTGCTGAGCCTGTCGGGCGGCAACGTGCGTTTCCGCGGCGAGCCGATCGGCGGACTGGGCGCGCGGCAGATCGCCGAACGCGGCGTGTCGCGCACCTTCCAGCACGTGAAGATGGTGGCCGACATGACGGTGCTGGAGAACGTGGCGCTGGGCGGGCACCTGCGTGGCCGCAAGGGCGCGATCGCGGCCATGCTGCGGCTCGACCGCAACGAGGAGCGCGAGCTGTTCCGCGAAGCCGAACGCCAGCTGCGCCGCGTCGGCATGGGCGACTACCTGCACGAGATCGCGGGCAACCTCGCGATGGGCCAGCAGCGCCTGCTGGAGATCGCTCGGGCGCTGTGCGCAGACCCGGCGCTGCTGCTGCTCGACGAGCCGGCCGCCGGCCTGCGCCACAAGGAGAAAGAGGCGCTCGGCCAGGTGCTGCGCACGCTGCGCGGCGAGGGCATGAGCATCCTGCTGGTCGAGCACGACATGGGCCTGGTGATGGACATCTGCGACCACATCGTGGTGATGGAGTTCGGCACCCACCTGATGGAAGGCACGCCGGGCGAGGTGCAGCGCAGCGACAAGGTGCGCGCCGCCTACCTGGGAACGGAACACTGATGACGACGACCACCACAACCGCCACCAAGCCGCTGCTGCGCGTGCGCGACCTGCACGCCGGCTACGGCCGCGCCGAGGTGCTGCACGGCATCGACCTGCAGGCCGCCAGCGGCAGCGTCGTGACCGTGATCGGACCGAACGGCGCGGGCAAGTCGACGCTGCTGAATTCGCTGATGGGCGTGCTGCCCGCCAAGGGACAGATCGAGTACATGGGACAGCCGATCTCGGGCCTGTCGCTGGAGGAGCGCGTGATGCTGGGCATCGCGCTGGTGCCCGAGAAGCGCGAACTGTTCGGCACCATGCCGGTCGAGGACAACCTGGTGCTGGGCGCCTTCCGCCAGGTGCGGCTGCGCAACCGCCAGTGGCGCGACCAGCTCGACGTGATCTATGCGCTGTTCCCGCGCCTGAAGGAACGCCGCACGCCGCTGGCCGGCACGCTGTCGGGCGGCGAGCGCCAGATGCTGGCGGTCGGCCGCGCGCTGATGTCGCGTCCCACGCTGCTGATGCTCGACGAGCCCAGCCTCGGCCTCGCACCGTTGGTGGTGCAGGAGATCTTCCGCACGGTCGACGCGCTGCGCGCCACCGGCGTGACGATCCTGCTGGTCGAACAGAACGCACGCGCAGCGCTCGAGGTGGCCGACCATGGATACGTGCTCGAAATGGGAAGCGTCAGCCTCGAAGGCCGGGCGTCGGACCTCGCGGTCGACTCGCGCGTCATCGACACCTACCTGGGCGCCGCGAAGACGGCCTGAAGCAATGCGGCCGGTGCCGCGACATGGAGACGACATGACAAGACAGCGCCACATGAAGGTCGGCCTGGGCGCCAGCACGCTCGGCCTCATCGCCCTGCTCGCGGCCTGCGCCGGCACCGGTCGCGGAACGATGCCCGCACCACCCACGCTGGCGGCGGCGCGCCCCGGCACGCTGCAGGCCTGCCAGGACCTGGCGGCTCGTGCCGCGCTCCCGGGCACGGTCTACAGCAGCATCACGCAGGTGCCCGCCGGCACCGTGACGGTCGGCGGCACTGCGATGCCGGCGCCCGCCCACTGCCTGGTCCAGGGCCGCATGAACGAGCGCACCAGTCCGGTCGACGGCCAGCGCTATGCCATCGGCTTCGAGATGCGCCTGCCGGTCGACTGGAACGGGCGCTTCTTCTACCAGGCCAACGGCGGCCTCGACGGCGTCGTGATCCCGGCGCTGGGCGGCATCGGCGGCGGCGGCCCGCGCAGCAGCGCGTTGCAGATGGGCTTCGCCGTGATCAGCTCCGACGCCGGCCACGCGGGCGTGATGGGTCCGCGCTTCGGCCTCGACCCGCAGGCGCGGCTCGACTATGGCTACAACGCAGTGGCGCAGCTCACGCCGATGGCCAAGAACCTGATCGCCCAGGCCTATGGCCGCGGACCCGATCGCTCCTACTTCGGCGGCTGCTCGAACGGTGGCCGCCATGCGATGGTCGCGGCCGTGCGTTCGGCCGACCAGTACGACGGCATCCTTGCCGGCGACCCCGGCTACAACCTGCCGAAGGCCGCGGTGGCGCAGTTGTACGGCGCGCAGCAGTACGCCGGCGCGGCCAGCGGCAAGACGCCGGCCGGCCTGCCCGACCTGCAGAGTGCCTTCACGCCGGCCGAACTCACGCTGGTCTCCGACCGCGTGCTGGCACGCTGCGACGCACTCGACGGCCTGGCCGACGGCATCGTGTCGGACGTGAAGGCCTGCCAGGCCCGCTTCAGCCTGCAGAACGACGTGCCCACCTGCGCCGCCGGCACGCGCGACGGCAGTTGCCTGAGCCCGGTGCAGAAGACCGCGCTGTCGAACGTCTTCGCGGGGGCGCGCAACAGTGCCGGCACGCCGCTCTACAGCAGCTTTCCGTTCGATTCCGGCATCGGCGGCAGCAACTGGCGCGACTGGAAGTTCAACAGCTCGCAGACGCGCGACACCGGCGCGGTCGGCTTCATCTTCACCATCCATTTTTTCAATACGCATTTCCGCATTGAAAAATTCCCCATGGACACCGTCATCTTCTCGGGTCGCGTCTCCAAGAGCGAGCTGTTGCACGAACGCCGCCGCTGGTATGACCGGCT
>CAIQMJ010000362.1 GCA_903872875.1 uncultured Variovorax sp. | reverse complement strand
TGGCGCTGGCCCTGCATGGGACAGTGCCGGAAGGCATCGCGCACTACAGCGATGCCTTCAACGCCGCCGCCTGAGCCAGCGCGAAGGCGGCGGCGTTCTAATTCGGCTATTGAACACCGGGCGCGGCGACTGTCGCACCCGGATTTCGCGTCCACCGCGCCCTGGGCGGAACGGCCTGGGCGCGGTGCTGATCGCGGTTATTCCTTCGTCTCGATGCGCCACCACACAAAGCGAAGCGCCCCGGTCGAGGCCGGGGCGCTTGCCTTCGGCGCGGGTCAAGCGGCCAGTGCCTCGGCGGGGTCATCCGCCATTGCCTCGGTATCCTCCGGGGCATCCTGCTCCGGGCCTTCTTCCTGCGCGGCCTCCTGCGGGCCTTCGGCCTTGAAGATGGCGGGCATCCAGCCGGTGCCATCGGCCAGCCGCTCGGCCTCGCTGGCAATGTCGGCCTTCTTGAGCTTCGCCAGCCGGGTGACGGATTCCGGTGCAAACGCGCCCACGGCATCCAGAATCACGGCCTTGGAAACGTGCTTGAAGTAGCCTTCTGCGGTCGGCTTCCACCATGCGGCCATGTCGAGGCCCACGGCCTGCGCCAGTTCCTTGCCGGGCTGGTGCGGCGTGGCACGGGGCGTCACCACGTCCACCGTGGAAGCCACGCACACGGCCAGCAGCCGCACCAGTTCGTCTTGCGACTTCGCCAGCAGCGCGGCGAACAGTTCGGCGCCGTCCTCCGGCAAGGCTTCACCGGCTACCTGTTGCAGTTCGCGCAGCGCCACGGCGGCAGGCGATTCCGGCCAGTCCGGGGCCATGCCTTCCAGCCGGTCTTGCGCCGTGAGGCGCACGCCCAGCGGCAGGTCGTGGCCGTAGTGGCTTTCCTGCAAGACGGTCTGCACCATGCCATGCACCAGCGCGGCCAGCGCGACGTGCGGATGCCGTGCGACTTCGATTTGCAGCGCCGCCGTGCGGTGGGCGCTCAACCGCTGCGCGAGCCGGTCGGACAGGCTCGCGGCCTTGGGCGCGTCGTCGGTGTCCTCGTGCTCGTCGTCGGCGGCTTCGCCTTCGGCACTGCCGAAACCGCGCCGCAGCTTTTCCAGCGTGCGCAGCGCCTTGGCCTCGGCTTCGCGCAGCAAGCCGCGATGAATGACGGCCTCGCCGTTGCGGTCGATGGTGACGATGGCACCGGCCACCTCGCGCACCTCGGGGGCATAGCCTTGCAAGGCGTCCTCCGCGTCTTGCAGTTCGCCGACCACCTGATCGCGCCGCTGTTCCAGTTTCTCGGCCTTGGCCTCGTCCTCGGCGTCGCAGGCTTCTTCCAGTTCGGCGTCGATCTTGTCGAGGCGGGTTTGCAGCGAGGCAATGCGGCGGGCCTCGCGGGTGGTCGGCTCGCGGCGATGGCGCGGGGCATTCTGGAAAGCCTGCCGTTCCTCGTAGGCCAGATGCGGCACGGCCTCCACCCATGCCCAGCCCTCGGCGCGCACGTCCTCGGCCAGCGTTGCCAGCTTGTCGCGTACCAGCGTTTCCAGCACTGCGGTATCGGTGAGGTAGGTTCCGGCATCGCCTTCCGCGAACAGGTCGCGGCGGATGCCGCCGCCTGCCTGCCGGTAGGCGTCCAGCCCGACGAAGCGCACCAGCGCGTGCGCAGCGTCGATTTCGCGCTCGGTCAGGCGCTCGCGCAGCTTGGACGGGCTGCGCTGCCATTCCGGCGCACCATAGAACGCGGCTTCCTGCGCGGCGTGGTCGTCGGTGATGGTCAAGGCCATCAACTGTTCCAGCGTGACGCCTCCGGCCCGGTAATCGGCCATGAGGCGCGGCGAGACGTTCGCCAGCTTCAAGCGGCGCTGTACCACCAGCGGGGACACGCCGAAGTCGGCGGCAATGTCCTCGATGGGGCGTCCTTCCTTGACCAGCGCGGCGAAGGCCGCGAACTGGTCGGCGGGGTGCATGGCTTAGGTCAGCGGCGCGAGGTGTCCTCTTTGCTTGCACCAGTTGCTGTGCT
>CAIQMJ010000361.1 GCA_903872875.1 uncultured Variovorax sp. | reverse complement strand
TGTCCTCGCTAGTTCGCTTATTTCTTCTTGGGATCGGCCACGACGGTGGTCACGCCTCGCAGGCGCAGCGCATAGCCCTGGTTGTGGCGCAGGTCCGCGCTCTCGACCGATGCCACGGTGCGGCCGTATTGCTGCGCCACCGCCCCCACGGTGCGCAGGAAGGCCTCGGTTCGCTCGACCACCTGTTCGCTCTGGCCGCGGCCGAGCTCCACCACGGCGCCGGAGTCCAGCAGGACATGCCAGCTGCCCCGGGTCGAGAGACCGAGTTCGACCACGGAAATGTCATAGGGGCGAAACAGCGGCGCGAGCAGCCGGTACATGCCCAGCACCTGGCTGGCCTGATCGTCCGGGCCTTCGAGGCGCGGCAGGTTGTCATCGACCTCGGCCACGTTCGCCTCGAAGACCTCGCCGAAGCCATTGACCAGTTTCGACTCCGCCTCGTCGCCCCAGTGCGCGACCGGAACGTGCTCGGTGAGCGTGGCGCGCAGCCTGTTCGGGAACTCGCGCCGCACCACGGCCTTGCGCACCCAAGGCACCGACTCGAACGCCTTGCGGGCGCGCGCCAGGTCGACCGTGAAGAAATTGCCCGCCAGTTGCGGCGTGACGTTGGCCCGCAGCGTGACCGCGTTGTTGTGCGTGACCTCGCCATCCACCTTGATGGCTGCGATCGGGAAGAAAGGCTGCCGCAACACCCACCATGCGCCCGCCGCCAGCAGCAAGCACGCGCACAGCGCGAACACGATGTTCGCGGTGACGTTCATGAGCTTGACGTCGAACGGGACGGGCATGGCGGCACTCATCACACGCCGCCCTTCGAATCGAGCGACGCGAACGAGAGC
The DNA here is from genome assembly GCA_903872875.1 of uncultured Variovorax sp. Lineage (GTDB taxonomy): Bacteria > Pseudomonadota > Gammaproteobacteria > Burkholderiales > Burkholderiaceae_C > Variovorax. Next base: position 14,149 of record CAIQMJ010000361.1, on the reverse strand, counting down.
ACGCGCAGGCAGAGGTCCTCGTAGCCGATACCGGCCGCACGTGCCGACATCGGCACCAGCGAATGCGTCGTCATGCCGGGCGACGTGTTCATCTCCAGCAGGAAGGGCTTGCGGTCGCTGGCGCGGATCATCAGATCGGCGCGACCCCAGCCGCGGCAACCGAGTTGACGGTAAGCGGCAAGCACGGTGTGCTGGATCGCCTGCTCCTCGTCAGCCGGCAGGCCGCTCGGGCAGTGGTACTTCACGTCGTCGGTGAAGTACTTGTTCTGATAGTCGTAGGCGCCTTCGGGCGCGGCGATGCGCACCACCGGCAGCGCGCGGGCTTCCAGGCCGCTGCCGAGCACCGCGCAGGTGACTTCGTCGCCTTCGATGAACTCTTCGCAGAGCACGTCGGGGTCGTAGCGGACCGACAGCTTCACGGCGTCCTGCATCTCGGAATAGCCCCTGACCTTGGTCACACCGATCGAAGAACCCTCGCGCGGCGGCTTCACGATGAGCGGCAGGCCCAGCACGTCAGGCACGGTACGGATCTGCTCGCGGCTCTGCTGGTCGGCCGCCAGGCGCACGTACTTCGGCGTCGGCAGGCCGTCGGCCTGCCAGATGCGCTTGGTCATGACCTTGTCCATCGCCACGCTCGAGGCCATCACGCCCGAGCCGGTGTAGGGAATGCCGAGTAGTTCGAGCGCGCCCTGCACCGTGCCGTCCTCGCCGTGACGGCCATGCAGCGCGATGAAGCAGCGGTCGAAGCCGTCGCGCCGCAGTTCGACCAGGTCGCGCTCCGCGGGGTCGAAGGCGTGCGCGTCGACACCGCGCGAGCGCAGCGCCTCCAGCACGCCGGTGCCCGACATCAGCGACACCTCGCGTTCGGCCGAGGTGCCGCCGAACAGCACTGCGACCTTGCCGAAGCTCTTGGGATCCAGAGGGTTCACAGCACCCGTCCTTCGCGCGTCACGCGCTCTGCAGCATGCGGTCGTGCGCCGCCTAGTTCCACCACCCTGGCCGGCACGGCACCGATCGAACCGGCGCCCATGCAAATCACCACATCGCCATCGCGTGCGTTGTCGAGGATCGCCTGCGGCATCGCCGTGATCTGGTCGACGAACACCGGCTCGATGCGGCCGGCCACGCGCAGGGCACGCGCCAGCGACCGGCCGTCGGCTGCGACGATCGGCGCCTCGCCGGCGGCATAGACGTCGGCGAGCAACACCGCATCGGCGGTGCCCAGCACCTTGACGAAATCCTCGAAGCAGTCGCGCGTCCGGGTGTAGCGGTGCGGCTGGAACGACAGCACCAGCCGGCGCCCCGGAAACGCGCCGCGCGCCGCGGCAATGGTGGCGGCCATCTCGACCGGATGGTGGCCATAGTCTTCGATCAGGGCGAAGCGGCCGCTGCCCTGCGCAGGGAGGACGCTGACGTCGCCGTAGCTCTGGAAGCGCCGGCCGACGCCCGTGAACTCCGCCAGACCGCGCTGCACGGCCTCGTCGGGCACGTTGAGTTCGACCGCGACGGCGATCACGGCCAGCGCATTCAGCACGTTGTGCTCGCCGACCAGGTTCAGCACGATGTCCAGGTCAGGCAGCGTGACGCCGTTGCGGCGCTGCGCCCTGAAGTGCATCTGCGTGCCGACCGCGCGAACGTCGACCGCACGCACCTGCGCATCCTGGCCGAACCCATAGCTCGTGACCGGGCACGACACCTGCGTGACGATGTCGCGCACCGCCGGATCGTCGGTACACAGGATCGCGACGCCGTAGAACGGCATGCGGTGCAGGAAGTCGACGAAGGCCTTCTTGAGCTTCGAGAAGTCGTGCCCGTAGGTCTCCATGTGGTCGGCGTCGATGTTCGTGACGACCGCCATCACAGGCAGGAGATTCAGGAAGGATGCGTCGGACTCGTCGGCCTCGACCACGATGTAGTCGCCGCTGCCCAGCTGCGCGTTGGCGCCGGCGCTGTTGAGGCGGCCGCCGATCACGAAGGTCGGATCGAGGCCGGCGGCGGCCAGCACGCTCGCCACCAGGCTGGTGGTGGTGGTCTTGCCATGCGTGCCCGCGATCGCAATGCCCTGCTTCAGGCGCATCAGCTCGGCCAGCATCATGGCGCGTGGTACGACCGGAATGCGCTTCTCGCGCGCCGCGACGACCTCGGGATTGTCGGCCTGCACGGCGGTCGAGGTGACGACGGCATCGGCGCCTGCGATGTTCACCGCGTCATGGCCGATGAAGGTATGGATGCCCAGGCCAGCCAGACGGCGCAGCGTCGTGCTGTCGCTCAGGTCGGAGCCCGAGATCCGGTAGCCGAGATTCAGCAGCACTTCGGCGATGCCGCTCATGCCGGCGCCACCGATCCCCACGAAATGGATCTGTCGAATGGCGTGCTTCACTTGGCAAGCTCCTCGCAGGCGCGCACGACGGCCTCGACGGCCTCCGTCTTCTTCATCGATTGGGCCTTGGAGGCCTTGTCCACCAAGGTGGATCGGTCGGTTGTCTGTAGCAAGTCAGCCAGCAATTCAGGTGTGAGTTCGGTCTGTTGGACGAGCCAGCCACCACCCGCGTCGACCAGGAAGCGCGCGTTGGTGGTCTGGTGATCGTCGACCGCGAACGGAAAAGGCACGAACAGCGCTGCTGCGCCGACGGCCGCGATTTCGGTGACGGTGCTGGCGCCGGCGCGTGCGACGATCAGGTCGGCGTCGGCATAGGCACGCGCGGTGTCCTCGATGAAGGGCGTGAGCTCGCCATCGACGCCAGCCGCCGTGTAGTTGGCGCGCAGTTCGTCGATCTGCCTGGCGCCGCTCTGGTGGATGACCTGCGGCCGCCGGGCCGGCGCGATGCGCGCCAGCGCCTGCGGCACGATGGTGTTGAGCGCGCGTGCACCCAGGCTGCCGCCGACCACGAGCAGCTTCAGCGGGCCGCTGCGGCCGGCGAAGCGCGCGGCCGGACCGGCCTGCGACGTGAACGACGCGCGCAGCGGATTGCCGATCCACTGCGCGTTCTTCAGCACGTTCGGGAACGCGGTGAAGACGCGGTTCGCGACGGTGGCCAGCACCCTGTTCGCCAGGCCGGCGACCGAGTTCTGTTCGTGCAGCACCAGCGGACGTCCGAGCAGCACGCTCATCAGGCCGCCCGGGAAGCTGATATAGCCACCCAGGCCGACCACCACGTCGGGCCGCACGCGGCGCAGCACGGCGATGCTCTGCAGCAAGGCACGCAGCAGGCGCAGCGGCAACAGCGCCATCGTCATCACGCCCTTGCCGCGCAGGCCGCCGAACTGGACCGACTCGAAAGCGAAGCCACGCGGCGGCACGAGCTTCTCTTCCATGCTGCCGGGCGCGCCCAGCCAGTGCACGCGCCAGCCACGCTCGCGCAGCGCCTCGGCCACGGCCAGGCCGGGAAAGATGTGGCCGCCGGTGCCGCCCGCCATGACAAGTGCGGTTCGGGTCATAGCCGGCCGCCCTTCATCAGCACGCGGTTCTCGTAGTCGATGCGCAGGACGATCGCCAGCGCGATCAGGTTCATCAGGATCGCCGAACCGCCAAAGCTCATCAGCGGCAGGCCGAGTCCCTTGGTCGGCAGCGCGCCGAGGTTCACGCCCATGTTGATGAAGGTCTGGAAGCCGATCCACATGCCGACGCCCTGGGCGACCAGACCGGCGAACACGCGGTCGAGTGCGATCGCCTGGCGGCCTATGTGCATGATGCGGCGCGTCAGCCAGAGGAACAGGCCGATCACAAGGAGCACACCGACCAGCCCGAATTCCTCGCCGAGCACGGCCAGCAGGAAGTCGGTGTGGGCTTCGGGCAGCCAGTGCAGCTTCTCGACGCTGCCCCCGAGGCCGACGCCGAAGATCTCGCCGCGGCCGATCGCGATCAGCGAATGCGACAGCTGGTAGCCCTTGCCCAGCGCATGCGCCTCGCTGAACGGGTCGAGGTACGCGAACAGCCGCTCGCGACGCCATTCGCTCGTCATCACCATCACGGCGAAGGCGACCACCATCAGCGCGGCGATCACGAAGAACATGCGCGCATTGACGCCGCCGAGGAAGAGGATGCCCATCGCGATGATCGCGATCACCATGAAGGCGCCCATGTCGGGCTCCGCCAGCAGCAGCATGCCGACCACCACGACCGCGACGCCCATCGGCAGCACGGCGCGGAAGAAGCGCTCCTTGATCTCCATCTTGCGCACCATGTAGCTGGCGGCGTAGAGCACCATCGCGAGCTTGGCAAGCTCCGACGGCTGGAAGTTCATGACGCCCAGCGGCAGCCAGCGACGTGCGCCGTTGACCACGCGACCGACGTGCGGGATCAGCACCGCAACCAGCAGCAGCAGCGATGCAACGAACAACCAGGGCGCGACGCGCTCCCAGGTCTTCATCGGTATCTGGAAGGTCAGCAAGGCCGCGACGAAGGCGATCGCCAGGAACAGCAGGTGGCGGATCAGGAAGAAGGCCGGACCGTAGCCTGCGCGCGCGAAGCGCGGGTTGTCGGGCAGCGCGATCGAGGCCGAATAAACCATGATCAGACCCCAGGCCAGAAGTGCCATCGTGACCCAGAGGAGTGCCTGGTCGAAGCCCAGCACGCGCATCGGCACCGCTGCCGTCTGCGTCATCGTGCCGCCGCGCAGGCGCACCGGCAGATGCATCGGCAACGCATCGATGCCGCTCTTGGCGGCGCGGCCGAACCAGCCGCGCCAGCGGCTGCGGCCTTCTTCGGGGATGGATGCGGCGGCGCTGTTCATGTCGGATGGTCCTCCGCGGCGGGCGCATCGGCCAGCGCCTGCACGGCCTCGCAGAACACCGCGGCGCGGTGCGCGTAGCCGGTGAACATGTCGAAGCTCGCGCAGGCAGGCGACAGCAGTACCGCGTCACCCGGGCGGGCACGGCGCGCAGCCATTTGCACGGCTTCCTCCATCGATGCGGCATTCAGCAAGGCGACGCCGGTCGACGCCAGCGCGGCCTCGATCTGCGGCGCGTCGCGTCCGATCAGCACCACGGCACGCGCGAACCGTCGCACCGGATCGGCCAGCGGCGCGAAGTCCTGGCCTTTGCCGTCGCCGCCGAGGATCGCGACGATGCGGCGGTCGACACCCAGGCCGCCCAGCGCAGCCACGGTCGCACCGACGTTGGTGCCCTTGCTGTCGTCGAAGTACTCGACGTCACCGACGATCGCGATCGGCTCCACGCGATGCGGCTCGCCGCCGTACTCGCGCAGGCCATAGAGCATCGGCGCGAGCGCGCAGCCGGCGGCCGAGGCGAGCGCCAGCGCGGCAAGCGCGTTCATCGCGTTGTGCTGCCCGCGGATGCGAAGCGCATCGGCGGGCATCAGCCGCTGCACATGGATCTCTTCTTCATGCACCGCGCCGCGCTTGCGCTTGATGGTCTCGTCGGCTTCGAGCGCGCGCACCAGCCAGCCCATGCCGTTGATGCGCTCGATGCCGAAATCGGACGGCCGCTGCGGCAGGCTCGCACCGAACGTGATGTGGGCCCGGATCTGCGGGCGCTGCAGCTTCACACGCACCGGTGGCGGCAGCATGGCCATCACTGTCGCGTCGTCGCGGTTCAGCACCAGCAGCGTCTTCGTGCCGAAGATGCGCGACTTGGCCGCGGCATAGGCCTCCAGGCTGCCATGCCAGTCGAGATGATCCTGCGTGACGTTCAGCACGGTCGCCGCGGTGGGCTCGAAACCCTGCACGCCATCCAGCTGGAAGCTCGAAAGTTCGAGCACCCAGACCTCGGGCAGCGTGTCCGCGTCCATGTGCGCGGACAGCGTGTCGAGGAGCGTCGGGCCGATGTTGCCAGCCACCGCCACGGTCTTGCCGGCCCGCGCGACCAGCTGGCCGGTGAGCGAGGTGACGGTGGTCTTGCCGTTGGTGCCGGTGACCGCGAGCACGGCGGGCGTGTAGCCCTGCGGCGCGGGAGGCGGCGCGATGATCGGCATCGGCGCCTCGGCCTCGTCATCGGGCGTATCGACGGCGTCGGCAGATTCGGAGACAGCTTCAACCGACTCCGGCGCGGTATCCGGGAGCAGGACAGGCTCGTCGGTCAGCGCCGGCGTTACGACGGGGGCGTCACCGATCGGATCCGCCGCGGCTTCCACTTCCACAGCCGCCGATGGCGCTTCACGCAGATCCGCCAGCGCACGCGCAAACAGGTCCAGTTCGCCACCGACCGGCAGCCCGATGGCACGTGCGGCATCGAGCAAAGGTGCCAGCGTCGCGGGCATCAGCCCCGGTGAACGGTAGATCGCGCGGATCGACGTGCCTTCCACCAGCGCCGCATCCAGCGGACCGCCGATGAAGACGGCATCCGGCAGTTCCTCGCGCAAGGTGCCGAGCAGCGCCGGCGCGTCACGCGTGTCCGCGACCGTCACATGTGCGCCATGGCGCGCGCACCAGCGCGCCATCGCCAGGCCGGACACGCCCAGGCCCAGGATCAGCACATGAAGGTCTTGGAGGTGCTTCATCGGATCAACGCAGCTTCAGGGTCGACAGGCCCACGAGGCACAGCAGCATCGTGATGATCCAGAACCGCACGACGACCTGGGTCTCGCGCCAGCCGCTCTTCTCGAAATGATGGTGCAGCGGTGCCATCTTCAGCACGCGCCGGCCCACGCCGTAGCGCTTCTTCGTGTACTTGAAGTACGCCACCTGTGCCATGACCGAGATCGCCTCGACCACGAAGATGCCGCCCATCACGAAGAACACGATCTCCTGGCGCACGATGACCGCCACGGTGCCGAGCGCGCCGCCCAGCGCCAGCGCACCCACGTCGCCCATGAAGACCTGCGCCGGATGGGTGTTGAACCAGAGGAAGGCCAGGCCGGCGCCCGCCATCGCGGAGCAGAACACCAGCAGCTCGCCCGCGCCCGGGATGTTCGGGAACAGCAGGTATTTGGAGAACACCGAACTGCCGGCCACATAGGCGAACACGCCCAGCGCGGAGCCGACCATCACGACCGGCATGATCGCCAGCCCGTCCAGGCCATCGGTCAGGTTCACCGCATTGCTGGAACCGACGATCACCAGGTAGGTGAGGATCACGAAGCCGATGCCGCCCAGCGGGTAGCTGACTTCCTTGAAGAAGGGCACCAGCAGGTTGATCTTGGGTGAGAACTCCAGCGAGAAGCCCGAGCGCACCCAGGCGAAGAACAGTTCCAGCACGCGCCAGTTGGAACTTTCGGAAATGCTGAACAGCAGATAGAAGCCGGCGATCAGGCCGACCACCGATTGCCAGAAGTACTTCTCGCGCGAACGCATGCCCTCCGGATCCTTGCGCACGACCTTGCGCCAGTCGTCGACCCAGCCGATCGCGCCGAAGCCCAGCGTGACCCACAGCACGATCCAGACGAAGCGGTTGCTGAGGTCGAACCACAGCAGCGTCGACACGGCGATCGAGAACAGCACCAGCACGCCGCCCATCGTGGGCGTGCCGCTCTTGCTGAGATGCGTTTCCATTCCGTAGCCGCGCACCGGCTGGCCGATCTTGAGCGCCGTGAGCCGGCGGATCGCATACGGGCCGACGGCCAGGCCGATCAGCAGCGCGGTCGTCGCCGACAGTAGCGCGCGCAGGGTGAGGTACTGGAAGACGCGCAGGAACCCGAATTCGGGCGAAAGCGTCTGCAGCCATTGGGCAAGACTCAGCAGCATGAATGGGCGCTCGGTTCAAGCAGCATGACCGGCCTCCTTGTTGTCGGACGGGCCGGCGACGGCGCTGGCCTGGATGGCCTGCGCGACGCGCTCCATCTTCATGAACCGGGAGCCCTTCGCCAGCACGCTGGCGACCTGCGGCAGTTGAGTGCGCACGGCGGAGAGAAGCGCGTCGATGTCGACGAAGTGGCGGCCGGCCGGCGTCGGATCGTTGCCGGCGAAGGCGCGAACCGTGTGCGCCGACTCGGCACCCAGCGCGAACAGCGTCTCGATGCCGCGCTCGCGCGCATAGGCACCGACCTCGATGTGGAAATGTTCGCCCTGGTCGCCGACCTCGCCCATGTCGCCGAGCACCAGCAGGCGCGGACCCGGCAGGCTGGCGAGCACGTCGATCGCGGCACGCACGGAATCTGGGTTGGCGTTGTAGGTGTCGTCGACCAGCGTGATCGCCTGGCCGCCCGCCAGTTGCAGCGCGCTGGCCTTCGAGCGGCCCTTGACCGGCTCGAAGGCCGAGAGCCCCTGGGCCACGTCCGCGAGTGACACGCCGGCAGCCAGGGCACAGGCCGTGGCCGCCAGTGCGTTGAGCACGTTGTGCCGGCCGGCGATGCCCAGCGCGAAGCGCAACGAGCCAAGCGCCGTGCGCGCTTCGACCTGCCATGCGCCGCCTTGCCACTCGGCACGGACCAGCGATACGTCGGCTTCGGCCGATTCACCGAAGCTGACGCAGCGCCGGGCCGGCTGCGCCTTTGCGAGACGGGTCCATAGCGCGGTGAAGGCGTCGCCGTGCGGGAACACGGCCGTGCCATCGGCCGGGAGCGCGTCGAACACCGCCGCGTTCTCGCGCGCCACCGCTTCGACCGTTGCCATGAATTCCTGGTGTTCACGCTGCGCGTTGTTGACCAGGGCGACGGTCGGCTGCGCCATCGCGGCGAGCCGTGCGATCTCGCCCGGATGGTTCATGCCCAGCTCGACCACCGCGAGCTCGTGCGCCGCGCGCAGCCGCAGCAGCGTCAGCGGCACGCCGATCTCGTTGTTGAAGTTGCCGACGGTCGCCAGCGACCGTTCGCCGCGCGCGGCAGCGAGGATCGACGCGATCATCTGTGTCACCGTGGTCTTGCCGTTGCTGCCCGTGACAGCGATCAGCGGCAATGCGAACTGCGCGCGCCATCCGGCCGCCAGCGCGCCGAACGCAACCAGGGTGTCGCGGACTTCGAGGCCCGGCAGTTGAGCGGCCTCCAAGCCGCCGTGCGCCAGCGCGGCGACGGCGCCCTGCGCGCGCGCCTCGGCGAGGAAGGCGTTGGCGTCGAAACGCTCGCCCTTGAGCGCGACGAAAAGATCGCCCGCAGCCAGCGTGCGCGTGTCGGTATGGAGCCGGGCGATCGGCGTGGCGGGGTCACCCACCAGCCTCGCGCCGGGCAGCCAGGCCGCTGCCTGGCCGAGCGTCATCATCATCGGTGCCTTCGTCGTCATGGCGCGCTCCTTCGTGCGAGCGCGTCGAGTGCATGGGTGCGATCGGAAAAGGCGATGCGTTCGCCTGCGATGTCCTGCCAGGCCTCGTGGCCCTTGCCGGCCAGCAGCACCACGTCTTCGGGTGCGGCCTGGGAGATCGCATCGGCGATCGCGCGGGCACGGTCGGCCTCCACCCGGACAGCCGACGGATCGGCGAAGCCGAGCAGGATCTGGCTGATGATCGCGGCCGGTACCTCGCTGCGCGGGTTGTCGCTGGTGACCACCACCACGTCGGCGCGCTGCTCGGCCACGGCGGCCATCATCGGGCGCTTGGTCGCGTCGCGATCGCCGCCGCAGCCAAAGAGGCACCAGAGCCGGCCGCCACGCTGCCGCGCCAGTGGCCGCAGGCCGGCCAGCGCCTTGTCGAGCGCATCGGGCGTATGGGCATAGTCGACCACTGCCAGCGGCTGGCCCGGAACGCTCAGGCGCTCCATGCGGCCCGGCACGCTGCTCAGCCCGCCGCACGCGGCAACGGCGGCATCGAGCGGCATGCCCAGCGCACGCAGAGTGCCGATCACGCCAAGCAGATTGGCCACGTTGTACTGGCCGATCAGCGGCGTCGCGAGGCGCGCTGGCGCGGCGCCCTCCTCGACCACGCCGAAGGTCAGGCCCTGCGCGTCATAGCCGACCTCGACCGCGGAAAGCCGCGCGGGAGCCCCATTGGCCGACAGCGTCCAGACGTCGAGCGCGCCGGTGCCGCTGTCGAGCAGGTTGCCCACCAGCGACGCGCCATGCACGTCATCGATGTTGACGACCGCGGCACGCAGGCCGGGCCAGCGGAACAACTCGGCCTTGGCCTGCCAGTAGGCGTCCATGCTGGCGTGGTAGTCCAGATGGTCCTGCGTGAAATTGGTGAACACCGCGACCTCGATCTGCGTGCCGTCGAGACGGCGTTCGGCGATGCCGATCGACGAAGCCTCGATCGCGCAGGCGCCAAAGCCCCGCGCCACGAAGCCGCGCAGCTCGCGCTGCAGCATCACCGGATCGGGCGTCGTGAGCCCGGTGTGGCGCAGCTCGGAAGGCGTGCCGATCCCGAGCGTCCCGATCAGCGCGCACGGACCTTGCCCCGGCCGCTGCGACAGCGCCTCGGCGAGCCACCACGCGGTCGACGTCTTGCCGTTGGTACCGGTGACGGCGATCACCGACAGCTGGCTTGACGGCTGGCCATAGAACGAGGACGCGATCGGGCCGGTCGCCGCCTTGAGTCCGTCATAGCTGGCGATGGCGTCGTCGTCGAAAGCGAAGGCCTCGACACCTGCCCGTTCGACCAGGCAAGCTACCGCGCCCTGCGCGAGCGCCGAACCCACGTGTGCGCGTCCATCGGCCGCCGCGCCAGGCCAGGCAATGAAGCCATCGCCGTCGCCGATGCGGCGGCTGTCGGCATGGAGGTCGCCGGGCACGCACGAACGCAGCCAGTGCGCGGCTTCGTTGGCGGAGGAGAGATGGATGTCGTTCATCAGAAGCTCTCTTCCACGCCCTGCGTGATCACCAAAGGCTTGACCGCCAGGTCGGGCGGCACGTTCATCATGCGCAGCGTCTGCTGCACGACCTCGCTGAACACGGGCGCAGCAGCGACGCCACCGAAATACTGGCCATCGCTCGGCTCGTCGATCATCACGCCGACGATGATGCGGGGCTTCTCGATCGGTGCCATGCCGGTGAACCAGGCGCGGTACTTGTTGCTCGCGTAACCCTTGCCGACCTGCTTGTGCGCGGTACCGGACTTGCCGCCGACCGAATAGCCGACGGTCTGCGCGAGCTGGCCGGTTCCACCGGGGCCCGCCGCCATCTGCAGCATCCGGCGCACCGCATGCGCGTTCTCGGCCGAGAACACGCGCACGCCGACAGCGGGCTCGGCGCTTTTCAGGATGGTCAGCGGGATGATGCTGCCGTCGTGTGCGAACGATGTGTACGAATGCGCCATCTGCAACAGCGAAGCCGACAGGCCGTAGCCGTAGGCCATGGTGGCCTGCTCGACCGGCTTCCAGTTCTTCCAGGGCCGCAGCCGGCCGGTGACCGCGCCCGGAAACTGGATCTGCGGCTTCTGGCCATAGCCCAGTGCCGTGTACGTGTCCCACATCTCCTGCGGCGACATGCGTTGCGCGATCTTCAGTGCGCCGACGTTGCTCGACTTCTGGATCACGCCCTCGACGGTCAGCGAACCGTAGTTGTGGGTGTCGCTGATGGTGAAGCCGCCGATCTGGAAGCGGCCCGGCGAGGTCTCGATGACGGTCGACGGCTTCACGCGGCCGGCCTCGAGCGCCATGCCGACCGTGATCGGCTTCATCGTCGAGCCGGGCTCGAATGTGTCGGTCAACGCGCGGTTGCGCAACTGCTCGCCAGTCAGGTTCTGGCGCTTGTCGGGCACGTAGCTCGGGTAGTTGGCCAGCGCGAGCACCTCGCCGGTGACCGCATCGAGCACCACCACGCTGCCGGCCTTGGCCCGACGCGCGGTGACGGCGTCGCGCAGCTTCTGGTAGGCGAAGAACTGCACCTTGCTGTCGACGCTGAGCTGGATGTCGCGGCCGTCGAGCGGCGGCACGGTTTCGCCCACACCCTCGACCACACGGCCGAGCCGGTCCTTGATCACGCGACGCGAGCCGGCCTTGCCCGCCAGGTCCTTGTCGAACTGGAGCTCGATGCCTTCCTGGCCATGGTCCTCGACGTTGGTGAAGCCGACCACGTGAGCCGCGGCCTCGCCTTCGGGGTACTGGCGCTTGTATTCCTTGCGCTGGTAGATGCCCTTGATGTTGAGGTCGGCGATCTGCTTGGCGACCGGCGCATCGACCTGGCGCTTGATCCAGACGAAGCTCTTGTCCTCATCCTCCAGCTTCTTGTCGAACTCCTTCTGCGGCATTTCCAGCAGCCTGGCGACCTGCCGCAGCTTGGCCTTGACATCGGCGTCGTCGCGCTCGATGTCTTCGGGGATCGCCCAGATGCTCGGCGCCACCACGCTCGATGCGAGCAAAAGGCCATTGCGGTCGAGGATGCGGCCGCGGTTGGCCGGCAGCTCGAGCGTGCGCGCGAAGCGCACTTCGCCCTGGCGCTGGAAGAAGTCGTTGCCGATCACCTGCACGAAGACCGCGCGGCCGGCCAACACCATGAAGCCGAGCGCGATCGCCGCCACGATGAACTTGCTACGCCAGACCGGCGTCTTGCTGGCGAGCAACGGACTCGTGGTGTAGCGCACGCTGCGGCTGCGGTTGCTCATTGGCGCGCTCCCGTGCTGCGCGCTGCGGCGGGTGCCGGCGCGGCGATGGCCGGAATCACCGTGCCGTCCGGACGCACGTACTGCGTGATGGCGGGCGTCGTGGTGCGCATCTTCAGCTGCTCCTGGGCCAGCTTCTCGACGCGCAGCGGGGTCGCCTGCGCGCGCTTCTCGACCTGCAGGCGCTCGCCGTCGACCTCGAGGCGGCGCGCCTCGGTGGTCGCGCGATCGAGCTCGGTGAAGAGCAGGCGCGAGCGGTACTGGGTGTGCACCAGGTACAGCGCCGTCCCGAGGACGGCCAGCAGCAGAAGGATGTTCAGGCGTGCCATGTCAACGCGCCTTCCAGACGACGGCGCCGAGTGCGGCCATGGCGTGCATCGGTGTCATGCATCCGTCCGTTCCGCGATGCGCAGGATCGCGCTGCGCGCACGCGGATTGCCCGCCACCTCGGCGTCCGACGGGCGGATGCGGTCCAGCGCTCGCAGCTTCATGGCCTTCGGCGCGGCGAAGGGCGCACGGCGGTCATATACCTCCTTCGAGTGCTTGGCGATGAACTGCTTCACGATCCGGTCTTCCAGCGAATGGAAGGCGATTACCGCCAGCCGGCCGCCCGGCGCGAGCACGTCGAGGCTCGCTTCTAGCGCCTGTTGCAGCTCTTCAAGCTCGGCGTTGATGAAAATCCGAAGAGCCTGAAATGTGCGCGTTGCAGGGTTCTGGCCCTGCTCGCGGGTTTTGACCGCGCCAGCCACGAGCTCGGCCAGCTCGGTGGTGGTTGAAACTGGGCCCCGTTCCTGTCGGCGAGCAACAATCGCCTTTGCAACCTGAACAGCAAACCGTTCTTCGCCATAGTCACGGATCACCTCTGCAATCTGTTGGGTTTCGGCCGTTGCCAGCCAGTCGGCCACGCTTTCGCCGCGCGTGGTGTCCATGCGCATGTCGAGCGGACCGTCGAAACGAAAAGAAAAACCCCGTGCGGGGTTGTCGATCTGGGGAGAGCTGATGCCAAGGTCCATCAGCAGCCCGGCGACGCTGGACGGCGCCAGCTCCCCGATGTCGCGGAAGCCCTGGTGACGAATGGAGAATCGCGTGTCGGCGATGCGTGCCGCTTCAGCGACGGCTTCCGCGTCCTTGTCGAACGCGATCAATCGCCCCTGCGGCGCCAACCGCGCGAGGATGGCGCGGGAATGACCGCCGCGGCCGAAGGTCGCATCCACGTAGCAGCCGGCCGACGCGTCGTCGCGGCCGTCGAACAAGGCGTCGACCGCCTCCTGCAGCAGCACCGTCGTGTGGGTGAAGTTGTTGTCCACGGCCGGCCTCAGAAAGCGAAATCTCGCAACGCTTCGGGTACCACGCCCTTGGCGGCCTCGGCTTCCTTGGCGTCGTAGGTCGCCTTGTCCCAGAGTTCGAAATGGTTGCCCATGCCGAGGAGCAGGGTGTCACGGTCGATGCCGACGGACTTGCGCAATTCGGGCGACACCAGCACACGGCCCGTCGCATCCATTTCGACTTCCATGGCGTTGCCGAGGAAGATCCGCTTCCACCACTGCGCGTCCATCGGGAGCACGGCGACGCGCTCGAGAAACTTTTCCCATTCGGGACGCGGGAAGATCATCAGGCATCCGTGCGGATGCTTGGTGATCGTGAGCTGTCCGGCGGCGCGGGCGTTCAGCACGTCACGATGCCGGGTCGGCACTGAAAGCCTCCCCTTTCCATCGAGATTGAGCGATGAAGCGCCTGTGAACACGACTACCGGACCCCTGTAGTGGGAGGGGCGGGACGGCTCGGCTAGCCG
>CAIQMJ010000360.1 GCA_903872875.1 uncultured Variovorax sp. | reverse complement strand
GTCGGCCACCGCCTCGGCGCGCACGCCGCAGGTCCTGGCCAGCTGCTGGTCGATCTTCTGGAAGGTGCTCGGGAAGATGAGGTGGTCGATCTGCGACGCATCCACTTTCGCCTCCGCCAGCGCGGCCTTCACGGCGCGCGGCACCAGCTTGCCGATGCCTTCGTCGCGCACCCAGCGCTCCTCCCAGGCGTAATCGATGTCCTCGCCGGTCGCGCGGAAGTGGTCGACGAAATCGACCGTGACGGTGCCCGCGCCGAGGTACTCGGCCAGCACCTGGCCGCTGCCGACCTGGATCGCGGCGGCGCCGTCGCCGAAGTCGAGTTCCTGCGAGCTGGCGGCGCGGGTCTTGCGGTTGTCGGCGGCGAGCACCAGCACGTCGCCACTCCCATTGCCATTCCCACTGCCGCTCGTGCTACCGCTGCGGACCTGCGCGATCGCCTGGGTCAGCGCCGACAGCGCCGCGCGCTGCGAGCCGGTGACGTCCGACGCCTGCACATCGTCGCGCAGGGTGAGCGCCTCGCAGACGATGCCGGCGTTCAGCCGCTCCGCAAAGGGGAAAGTCCCCGAGGCGAGCAGCACGCCGGTGATCTGCGAGCGATCGTCCGCGGCGCCCAGGCAGTCGCGCGCCGCGGCCACGGCCATGGTGATGCTGTCTTCATCCCAATTGGCGAAGGCGCGGCTGCCCTTGGCCTTGGCGAACTGCGGCGCGTACCAGGCGTTGGCTTCTGCCGCGGCACGGCGCGACAACCGCAGGCGCGGAACGTAGCCGCCATATCCAACGATTCCGACGGTTCCGACGATTGCGGACATGTTCAGGACTTTCTCGTGAGTGGGGGTTGTGGAAGGAGCGCCCGGACGAAGGCGCCGATCGATCGGCGCGCGTCGAGCGCTTCGGGCAGGGCTTCGGGGAATTGCTGGAAGACGTGGATCATTCGATCCCACACCTCGAGCTGGACCGGGACGCCGGCCGCCCTCGCCTTCTCGGCGAAGGCAACGGAGTCGCTGAGCACGGTCTCGCGGTCGCCGACCTGGATCAACAGCGGCGGCAGGCCATGCAGCTCGGCGAACAGCGGCGACACCCACGGATGGCGCGCATCGCCCTCGGTGCCGAGATAGTTGCGGGCCATCGCAAGGATCATCGGCCGCTGATGGATCGGGTCGCTCGCGGCCCGCGTCGCATAGCTGTCGCCCGACGCGCTCATGTCGGTCCATGCGGACATCAGCACCGCGCCCGCAGGCATCGGCCGGCCGGCGTCGCGCAGCTGGAGCAGCGCGGCGAGCACGACATTGCCGCCGGCCGAGTCACCGGCGAAGACGATCTCGCCGGGCGGCACGCCTTGCGCCAGCAGCCAGTCGCAGGCGGCGCTCGCGTCCTCGAGTGCGGCCGGATGGCGATGCTCCGGCGCGAGCCGGTAGTCGATGCCGAGCACGCGGCAGCCGGTGGCCGCGGAGATCCCGGCCATGAGCTCGCGGTGCGAATGCACCGAGCCGACCTGGAAGCCGCCGCCGTGGAAGTACAGCACCGTGCTGCGCGCTGCCGCTGCAGCCGGGGCGATGATCCATTCGCCGGTCAGCGCGCCGATGGCGACCGGCGTCACCTCCGCGTCGACCGAATCGACGCCGAACAGCGCGTCCCAATCGCTGCGCATCTGGGCGACCGTGGTGCTGCGTCCCCAGCGCCTGTAGACCGAGAGAACGCGCTGGACCACGCCGTCGAGCTGCGCGTCGGTGGCCGTCAGGCTCGCGCTCATTGGCCGCACCCCATGCCGCCCGAAACGCCGAGCGTCTCCCCGGTGATGAAGGCCGCGCCGTCCGACGCGAGAAACGCGACCGCGGCGGCCACCTCGTCCGGCGTGCCCAGACGGTTGGCCAGCGTGGCACCCTTCATCGCATCGAGCAGCCGCCCGCCGCCGGCGGCCACCGCTTCGCGCAGCAGCGGCGTGTCGATCGGGCCCGGTGCGACGACGTTGGCGGTGATGCCCTTGCGGCCGTTCTCGCGCGCGATCGAGCGCGTGAAGGCGATCACGCCGCCCTTCGCAGCCGCATACACCGCCGCACCGCGCGAGCCCATGCGGCCGGCCTCGGACGCGATGTTGACGATCCGCCCGAAGCCGCCCGCCTGCATCGCGGGCAATGCCGCGTGCGTCGTCGCGAAGACGGCCTCGAGGTTCACGGCCAGCAACCGGCGCCAGTCGGCGATCTGCGTCTGCGTGAAGTAGGCGTGCTGGTCGATGCCGGCGTTGTTGACCAGGATCTGGTGCGGCCCGCTCGCCAGCACGGCGGCGTGGGTGCGCTCCAGATCGCTCACGTCGAGTTCGATGGCCACGCCGCCGATCTCCGCAGCCAGCGCGCGCGCGGTGGCGATGTCGAGGTCGGCGATGGTCACGCGCGCGCCGTCGGCCGCCAGCCGCCGCGCGATGGCTGCGCCGATACCCTTGGCGCCGCCGGTGAGGAACACGCTGCGGCCGGCCAGCGGTGCAGTGGACGACGTGTTCATCGGCCGGTGAAGCGCGGTGCGCGCTTCTCGATCACGGCGGCCAGGCCTTCCAGCGCGTCCTTCATTCCGCACAACTGGGCCTGCGTGCGGTTCTCTTCCGGCATCACGGCTTCGGCGCCTTGCCCGAGGCCGGGTGTCAATCCTCGACGATTCAAGAGGTTGATCTCCGACTCGTTCCTGAACAACACTTGTAGAAGCGCCTGGCCGCCGTTCGAAATCACCTTAGGGGTGCTGGTGTCGAGATCGAC
>CAIQMJ010000359.1 GCA_903872875.1 uncultured Variovorax sp. | reverse complement strand
TACCTGAACCTGATGCGCGAGATCCGCGAGTCGCTGGACACCGGGCGTTTCGCGGAATTCCGGCAGCAGTTCAGGAGCGAGCGGGCGCGCGGCGTCTAGCGCGTGACCCATGAAAAAGCCCGTCGACGACGGGCTTTTTCATGGGCGATGTGACCGACGGAGTCAATCGCGGAGTTCGGCCGGCACGGTGCCGCCGTTCGCGGCCAGCTTCGTCATCACCTGGCGGTGCAGCCAGATGTTCATCTTGGCACTGTCGCTGGTGTCCTCGCCGTAGCTCAACTCCGCAGCCAGTTCCTTGCGCGCTGCGAGGCTGCTGTCGAGGCCCAGCAGCTTCATCAGGTCGACGATCGAGGTGCGCCAGTTCAGGCTCTTCGCACCGGGCATGGCATCGAGCACCGCAGCGACATCGACCAGCGGGATGGCGGGCGGCGGTGCCGCAGCGGGCGTGGCCGCTGCGCTGGTCGCCGCGGGAGCGGGCGCGGGCGCCGCTGGCGCAGTCGAAGGGGCCGGCGCAGCATGCGACGACGGGAATATCTTGGAGAGGATGTTGCCGAAAATGCTCATGAAAACTCCTTGGGCGAGTGGTGGCGGGTGGGAAAGGCGTCGCTTCTATCACGCGCCGGTGACCATCGGCGTCGTCGAATCCCCCGAGCGGGGCCGGGCCTGCGCCACCGTGCCGCACGCATGGCAATACTTCGAGAAGGCGCTTTTGCGGGCATCGCAGTGGCCGCAGTGGTCGAACAGGCCGATGCCGCAGTGCGGGCAGAAGTCGATCTCCGGGCTCTTCAGGTCGACCGGGCGCTCGCAGCCGGGGCACACGCCCTTGGCAAGCCGCGCCAATGCCGTGTCGTAGCCGAGCTCCTCGCGCCGCACCACCTCCGGCTGCGCCTCCGCGAGCTTTTGCCGCGCCAGATAGCGGTTGAGCCCGACGATCGCATAGCGCCCGACAAGCACCGTCAGCACGATGCCGACCAGATAGCGCACATAGCCGCCGTAGCTAGGCAGGTAGGGCACGAGCTCGACGAAGAACGCGAACAGCGCGAAGAAGATGAAGCCCCAGACGAACGGCCAGTACGTGCTCTTGCGCTTCTTCGCGAACAGCCAGCCGGCCACCAGCAACAGCGGCAGCGTGAGCGCCAGCCGGTAACCGAACACGCGCAGCTCGACGTGGCGGTATTCGGCGTCGAGACGCTTCTGCGCGGCCTGCTCGAGCAAGTCGAGTTCGCCGCGCGACCGTTCGGCCGCCTGGCGCGCATCGAGTGCAATCTGCTGCTGCGCACCGACGTCGCGCTGCGCCGCCTCTTCCTTCTGCTTCAGCGCATCGAGCGCACGGGTGCGTGCGATCAACTCCGGGTCCTGGTCGGGCTGGGCGGTGGCGCGTCGCGTCGCGATCCAGTTGGCGAAGGTCTCGCGTGCGTTCTGGCTGGCCTGCTGCGCCGCGGCGAGCTTGAGCCCGGCCTGATCGAGATCGGCGTCGGCCTTCGTTTCCCGTCGCGCGCTCTGCTCGATCGCGGCGCGCAACGGTTCGGCCGCCGCTCGGTCGATGAAGTCGTCGAGCTTCAAGGCGTGTTCCACCTTCGGCAGGTCGCCGACGACGGTACTGCCGAGTCCGATGAGGAAGCTCGCGAACACGAAAGCGACCAGCCAGAGGCCGCGGCGGAACCATTTCTCGGACAGGCGCAAGGACTTGCTCATGGAATCTCCTGATGGGTTCTTGTTGATTGGCAGACGAATGTGACAGCGG
>CAIQMJ010000358.1 GCA_903872875.1 uncultured Variovorax sp. | reverse complement strand
TGCCGCAGGCCGTGGCGCAACGCCTGTTCGAGCAATACGGCCTGCGCTACCAGGAAGGCTACGGCCTGACCGAGACCGCGGCGCCTTCGCACGCCAATCCGCCGGAGAACCCGAAGCAGCAGTGCCTGGGCATTCCCTACATGAGCAGCGATTCGCGCGTGGTCGACCCCGACACGCTGAAGGAACTGCCGGTCGGCGAATCGGGAGAGATCATCACCTGCGGCCCCGAGGTGTTCCAGGGTTACTGGAAGCGGCCCGATGCGACGGCCGCGGCCTTCGTCGAATTCGAGGGCAAGCGCTACTTCCGCACCGGCGACATGGGGCGGGTCGACGAGGACGGCTACTTCTTCATCACCGACCGGCTCAAGCGGATGATCAACGCGAGCGGCTTCAAGGTCTGGCCGGCGGAAGTCGAACTGCTGATGTTCAAGAACCCGGCGATCCAGGAAGCCTGCGTGATCGCCACGCGCGATGCATACCGCGGTGAGTCGGTCAAGGCGGTGGTCGTGCTGCGCCCGACCCACAAGGACACGACCGCCCAGCAGATCATCGACTGGTGCCGCGAGAACATGGCGGTCTACAAGGCGCCTCGGCAGGTGCAGTTCGTCGATGCGCTGCCCAAGAGCGGCGCGGGCAAGGTCATGTGGCGCCTTCTGCAGGAAGCCGAGGCCTGACGGTCCGGGCTCGGCACGCTCAGGATTCCTTGCCGGGCTCGACGTTCGCGACGACGCGCGCGTAGCGCTGGAAGCTCCAGTACGCGCTGGCCCAATCCATCAGCACGACCAGCCGGTTGCGGAAGCCGATCAGGAAATAGACGTGCGCGAACAGCCAGAACAGCCACGCCGACTTGCCGCTGAAGCGCAGCGGGCCGAACGGCGTGCCGAGGTCGACCACCGCCGAGTTGCGGCCGATGGTTGCCAGGTTCCCGTAGTCGGCATAGCGGAACGCCACCGTCGGCCGGCCCGCGAGGCGGTTCAGCACGTTGGTCGCGGCGGCGCGACCCATCTGCTTGGCGCCGGGTGACACGCCGGGCACGGGCGTCGGCTGCTTGCCGGGCACGTGGCTCAGGGCTGCGGCAAGGTCGCCGACCACGCTGATCTGCGGATGGCCGGCCAGGCTCAGGTCCGGCTCGACGTGAATCCGGCCTGCGCGGTCGGTCTCGCTGCCGGTGGCCGCCGCCAGCAGACGGCCGAGCGGCGATGCCGCCACGCCCGCGGCCCAGACCACGCAGTGGCTCTGGATGCGGTAGCTGCCGGAAGCGCCGGCGCCAGTGGCACCCACGTCGACCTGCAGGCCCTCGGCGTCGATCGACGTGACGCGCGCGTTCAGCCGCACCTCGACGCCGAGCTTCTCCAGTTGCCACTGCGCCTTCAGGCTCAGGCTCTCCGGCATGGCCTGCAGCACACGCGGGCTGCCTTCGATCAGCAGCACCTTGGCGCTGCCCGGATCGATGCGGCGGAATTCACCCGACAACGTGTGGCGTGCGATCTCGGCCAGCGTGCCGGCCATTTCCACGCCGGTCGGCCCGCCGCCGATCACCGCGAAGGTGAGCAGTGCCGCGCGCCGCGCCGGGTCTTCCTCGAGTTCGGCGGCCTCGAAGCTCATCAGTACGCGGCGGCGGATGTCGAAGGCATCGGCCAGCGTCTTGAGGCCGGGCGCGACGGCCGCCCAGTCGTCGCGCCCGAAGTAGCTGTGCGTGGCTCCCGCGGCGACGATCAGGTGGTCGTAGTGCAGCAGGGTGCCGTCTTTCAGCGCTACCTCGCGGTTCGCGGGACGGATGTCGGTCACTTCGCCCAGCAGCGTGGTGACGTTGCGCTGGCCGCGGAACAGCACGCGCGTGGGTGCGGCGATCGATGG
>CAIQMJ010000357.1 GCA_903872875.1 uncultured Variovorax sp. | reverse complement strand
TGAGCCCCTATTGTTCTTCAATTGCCCGCTGCAACATCGCAATATCGCCTGCTAAGGCCGCCCCTGACGATCAGGGTACTGGATAGCTGAGTTCGTCGACGACTTCGAACTTCCCCAACGAAGGCATTCGTGTTTCCACACGGCCTCGCTGCGTAGCGTTCATCGGATTTGCTGCGCACGCTGCCGCTCCCGACTTGCGAGGTGACCGTGCACTGGGTAAAACTCAATAACTCCACTCTTTCGATGAGGCTAGACCATGAGCCGTACTCTGAGTGACCAGAGGCGGCTCGTAATTGTTGATAAGCTGTTGTTGAGTCCCGCGCGGCCAACTGCTGAGCTGCGCACTTTAGCGATAGCAGCCGTCGCTGCAGGATATTTGTCGCGCTTATAGTCCCACCCCCAAACCGCATTGGCCCGCACGCCAGTACCCCGCTAAGGTGACCGCAGTCCATCACCCCGCGCCGCTATGCCCCCCGAGTCCTTCGATCATTTCCGCGGCATCCATGCCGCCACCGTCTGCCCGCTGCTCGACGACGAAGGCATCGACGAAGTCACGCTGGCGGCGCATCTCTCCGCGGTATCCCGCGTCGACGGCATCACAGGCCTGCTGATCAACGGCCACGCCGGCGAAAACTTCATGCTGGGCCGCGACGACAAGCGCCGCGTGACCGAGATCGCGCGGCAGGCCTGCCCGCCGCACACGCTATTGGTGTGCGGCATCAACGCCGAAGACAGCCTCGAAGCGCAGCGCCATGTCGATGATGCGGAGGCGGCCGGCGCCGATGCGGTGCTGGTGTTCCCGCCGTTCTCCTGGGCGCTGTCGCAGGACGCCGACATGGCGGTACGCCACCACCGCATCGCCACATCGAACAGCTCGCTGCCGCTTTTTCTCTACCAGGCTGGCGTACGCGCAGGTTCGCTCGGCTACACCGCCGACGTGCTGGAGCGTCTGGTGCAATTGCCCAACGTCATCGGCATCAAGGAAGGCAGCTGGGAAGCCGCCGCCTACGAAGCCAACCTGCGCCTGGTGCGCCGCGTGGCGCCCGAAGTGATGGTGATGGCCTCGGGCGACGAGCACCTGCTGACCTGCTTCGCGATCGGCACCGAAGGCAGCCTGGTGAGCCTGGCCTGCGTCACGCCCGAGCTGATCGTCGGGCTCTACCGCGCGATGCAGGCGGGCGATCTCGCCGCGGCGCGCGCGTTCAACGACCGCATCTATCCGCTGGCCAAGGCCATCTACGGCACCACGCCCGGCGGCCATGCCAATGCCCGGCTGAAGACCTGCCTGAAGCTGCTCGGCCGCATCCCGAGCGACGCGATGCGCCCGCCGATGGGCCCGCTGCCCGACAGCGAAGTCGCGATGTTGGCGCAGGCACTGAAGGCCGCGGGACTGACCACAACCGACGAATCCGTCGCATGAGCAACACCATGACCAAGACCCTGATCCGCAACGGCCGCATCGTGACGGCGGTCGACGACTACCGCGCCGACATCCTGCTCGAAGACGGCCAGATCGCCGCCATCGGCAAGCAGCTCGACGTCGGCCCCGACACACAGGTGATCGACGCGGCCGGCCTGCTGGTGCTGCCCGGCGGCGTCGACGTCCACACCCATCTCGACAACCCCTTCGGCGACTCGACCACCGCCGACGACTACGAGTCCGGCACCCGCGCCGCGGCCTTTGGCGGCACGACGACGATCATCGACTTCGCCTTCCAGGGCAAGACCGACAGCCCGCTCGACGCCATCGCGCGCACGCAGTCCAAGGCCGCGATCGGCGCGAGCATCGACTACGGCTTCCACGTGATCCTCACGCACGTCGACGACGCCGTGCTGGGCGACATGAAGCACGCGATCCGCCATGAAGGCGTGAGCAGCTTCAAGATGTTCATGGCCTATCCGGGCACGGTGATGGTCGACGACGCGGCCATCTTCCAGGCGATGCGGTTGGTCGGCGAGCATGGCGGCATGGTCGCGCTGCATGCCGAGAACGGCAACGTGATCGAGCTGCTGATCCGCGAGGCGCTGGCGCAGGGCCACACCTCGCCGCGCTACCACGCGCTCACGCGGCCGGCCATTCTGGAAGGCGAGGCGACGCACCGCGGCATCAAGCTGGCCGAGTTGGCCAATGCACCGGTGTACTTCGTGCATCTGTCGGCCAAGGAGGCGCTCAAGCATGTCGTCGAAGCGCGCGATCTGGGCATTCCGGTCTTCGCCGAGACCTGTCCGCACTATCTCTTTTTCGACGAGTCGGTGTACGACAGCGACGACTTCTCGATCGCCAAGCATGTGATGACGCCGCCACTGCGCGACAAGCAGTCGCAAGACGCGCTCTGGACCGCGCTCAAGACCGACGACCTGCAGCTCATCTCGACCGACCACTGCCCGTTCTGCATGAAGGAAGGCCACATGGGTCGCGTGCATCAGAAGGAACACGGCCGGCACGACTTCTCGAAGATCCCGAACGGCGCGCCGGGCATCGAGACCCGCATGACGGTGATCTACGACGGTGGCGTGCGCACGAAGCGCATCACGCTCAACCGCTTCGTCGAGCTGACGGCGACCGCGCCGGCCAAGCTGTTCGGCCTGTTCCCGCGCAAGGGCACGATCGCGGTGGGCAGCGATGCGGACATTGTGCTGTTCGACCCGGACGGCGCGCAGACTATTTCGGCGCACACGCACCACAGCAACGTCGACTACAGCCTGTTCGAAGGCAAGCACGTGCATGGCGTGGTGAAGAAGGTGTTCTCGCGCGGCGAGCTGATCGTCGATGGCGCGCAGTGGCTCGGCCGGCCGGGACGCGGCCAGTTCCAGGCGCGCGGCGAAGTCGGAGGCTATTGAATTGATCCGACCGAACACGGCGCGCCGCACGATGCAATCCGGCGGTGCGGTACTCGGCATGGGCGTGCAGCAGGTCGTCGGCGCGGCTGCCGCGGGGCTGGCTCGCCGATGCGGCTTCGATTTTCTGTTCATCGACATCGAGCATTCCGCGATCGACGCCACCGCCGCCGCGAACATTTCGGCGGCTGCATTGCCATTGGGCATTGCGCCGCTGGTGCGTGTGCCGGGCAAGAACTCGCCGGACATCGCGCGGCTGCTGGACGGCGGCGCACAGGGCATCGTGATTCCGCACGTCGACGACGCGGAGGAGGCCGCCGCCGCGGTGCGCGCCTGCAAATATCCGCCGCTCGGCATGCGCTCCTTCTTCGCGCTGCAACCGCACTTCGATTACATGCGCCATCCGGCGGCCGAAGCCATGGCTGTCGCCAATGCCGAGATCCTCTGCGTCGTGATGCTGGAGTCGCCGCGCGCCATTGCCAATGCGGCAAGCATTGCGGCGGTGCCTGGCGTGGATGTATTGATGATCGGCTGCAACGACCTGTCGCTGGAGCTGGGCATTCCCGGACAGGTCGACGACCCGGCGATCGAGTCGGCTTGCACCGCGGTGGTCGCTGCTTGCGCCACGCACGGCAAGCAGGCGGGGCTGGGCGGCGTGGCCGATGCGGCGCTGTTGGCGCGCCGCATCGCCGGCGGCATGCGCTTCGTGCTGGCCAGCAACGACACCGACCTGCTCGTCGCTGCCGGCGAAGAACGGGTGGCTTCGCTCCGCTGATTCAGCTGTCGCACCGCGCCGGCGCGCTGACCGGACCGATCAGCGCATCGGTCCTCTCGATCAGACCGGGCCGGTTCCCCGGATCGCGATGACCTTCTCCGACAGCTTGGTCATTCCGTACTGGTCGAGGATGCGGTCGTAGGTGCCGTCCTTGATCATGTCGTTGAAGGCCTTGACGACGGCATCGGCGACTGGCCTGGAGCGGAAACTCATCATGGTCGGCGACGCGCCCTGGGCTGGCAGCAGCATCATGGCCTGGCCGGCCTTCACGAAGGCACCGCCCGCGTAATTGGGGAATGCGGCGATGTCGAACTGGCCCGCGCGCAGGCCGGCCATGACTTCGCTGGCCGTCGGGAAGGACAGGATCTTCAGCGACTTGCGGCCCTTGGCGACGTTGTCCTTCTCGCGCTCCTTCAGCCAGCGCTCCTGGTAGGAGTCCGCCTCGACACCGATGCTCAGGTCGGTCAGTGCGTCGGGCGAAGCCACGGTGCGCTTGCTGCCCGGCAGCGCGACGATGTCGATCGCGGCCATCGCATACGGAATGGTCCACATCACCTTGGAGCGCTCTTCGGTGAAGAACATGCCGGTGTTGATGCCGTCGAAGCGGGCGGCCTTGAGCGCGGGAATCATGGCCGGGAAGTCCATGCGGATGGTCTCGGCCTTGAGGCACAGGCGCTTGCCGAGTTCGGCGGCAAGGTCGAGATTCATGCCCTTGAGTTCGCCGCTCGCGTCGACGAACTGCAGCGGCGGCAGCGTCGGGTTGGTCGACAGCATGATCTTCCCCTCCGAGATCAGCTCGCTCTTCGGAATGGTCGGTGTGCAGGTCTGCGCGGAAGCGACCATGCCGGAGAGCGGGCCGGCAAGCGCGACGATGGCGATGGCGCTGCGCAGAAGGGCAAATTTCATGATGATTCCTGGAAGAAAAAGAAGGTCCCGGATGCGGGCGGCGAAGGCTTGGAAAGAAAAGAATAACGAGCGCTGCGCAGCGTTCTCAATTCAGTTGAGGGGGCGGACTATAGGCAGTCGATATACGTCGTGATGGTGCATTCGACGCACCGAATCGACCGCTATCATCAAGTGCCCCGATACCTTTTTCGGGCATGAATCGACCCCCATGTCCGACCCGCAATTCCGCTCCCTGATCAACCTGCGCCAGCTCGAAGTCCTGCGCGCGGTCATGCGCTGCCGGACCACCATCGGCGCGGCCGAAGAGCTTGGCATGTCGCAACCCGCGGTGAGCAATGCGATCAAGTTGGCAGAAACGAAATTGGGCATCGCACTGTTCGATCGCGTGAGCAACCGACTGGTGCCGACGGCCGACGCACAGATCCTCATGGCCGATGCCGAGCCGCTCTTCGTGGTGCACGAGGCGGTGCAGCGCAAGGCCTGGGACTTGCGCACCGGTCGCGCGGGCGTGCTGCGCATCCATGCGACGGCCGAACTCTCGCAGTACCTCGTGCCGTCGGTGCTGGCACTGTTCATGGCCGAGCATCCGGACGTGCAGGTCACCATCGAATCCGTGCGCATGGACGCGCTGCTCGAAGGCGTCGAGAGCGGCAGCGCCGATGTCGGCATCGCGATGAAGCCGCCGATGCGGCCCAATCTCGCGCGCGAGGTGCTGGTCGAGGCCGAGATGATGTGCATCACGCCGAAGGGGCATGAACTGGCCGGGCTGCCCGTGTTGACGCCCTTCGACCTGCGCGGGCGCCGCATCGTCGGGCCGGGGCCCGCGAGTCCGCTCGGCGCGATGATCGCGCAGGCTTTCGAGCGCTCGTCCGACCATTACCACGCCGACATCGAGGCGCGCTTCGCGAACATCGTGAGCCCGCTGGTGGCACGCGGATTGGGCATCGGCTTCGTCGACGAGATGACCGCGCGCTATTCGAAGGAACCGGCGTTCGACGTGCACCGGTTCCGCCCGCGCGTGGCGATCCCCGTGTGCGGCCTGTTCGTGCGCGACAAGCCGCGTGCGCGGCTGGCGCAGGCCTTCATGCAGCACGCGCTGCAATACATGCAGTCGCAGATCGGCCGGCGCGGGGCCGATGACGGCGACGATGCAGCCGCCACGTAGAAAAGGCGAAAGCGCCCGGGGTGGCCGAGGCCATCGTCGGGCGCCGTCGCGCATGGCGTTTCGCCTTTCGGCGCGTCAGGCCGCGACCGTCGCGCGCGCCGCAGGCATTGTCTTCTCCGTCGGCGCATAGCCCTTGCCGAAGTGCCGCTCGAGCCGGCGTTGCACCACGTCCCACAGCGAGGTCAGCACGAGGTAGAAGACAGCCGCCACGCAGTACAGTTCCAGCACCTCGAACTTCGCCTGCATCAGCACCTGGCTGCGGCGCATCAGCTCTTCCATCGAGATGACGGACGCGAGCGATGTGGCCTTCAGCAGCCCGTTCACCGAATTGCCCAGCGGCGGGATGATGATGCGGATGACCTGCGGCAGCGTGACCAGCCGCAGCGTCGCGAACTTCGACAGGCTGAGCGCTTTGGCGGCCTCGATCTGCCCCTTGGCGACGGCCGAGAAGCCGGCACGGATGGTCTCCGACAGGTAGGCCGCCTCGTTGAGGCTCAGCGCCAGGATGGCGGAGGTCAACACGTCGAAGCGCACGCCCAGTTGCGGCAGGCCGGTGTAGATGATCACGATCTGCACCAGCAGCGGCGTGCCGCGGAAGATCCAGACATAGAACTTGGCCGGCGCCCGAAGGAACTTGTTGGTGGACATGCTCCCGAGCGCCAGAGGCAGCGCGAGGACCAGGCCGATGAAGATCGTGGCGATCGTCAGCCCGATCGTGATCCCGACCCCACCCAGCAGGTAGGGGTTGACCAGGTAGGACAGGAATGCATCGACGTTGAACACGGCCCGGTTTTCCTTCTTGCGGTCTCTGTGTCGCGCTTACTTCGGCGCCGGGCCGGGGCCGCGGATGGCGAAGGTCGTGTCCTTCAGGCGCGTCATCCTGAACTTGTCGAACAGCTTGTCGTAGGTGCCGTCGGCCTTCAGCTCGTTCAGTGCCGCGGCGGCGGCCAGGGCCGTCGTCTTGTCGCGGTAGGTCACGGTGATGTCGGTGCCGTTGATGCCGCTCAGCCAGATCTTCGCGATGCCGCGCTCGGCGAAGGCGATGGCCGTCTCGTCGATGTTGATGCCGGCTTCAAGCTGGCCGGCGCGCAGGGCGGCGGTGGTTTCCGACGCGGTGGCGAAGGTGCGGAAGTCGATCGTCTTCAGGCCGCGCGCGACCATGTCGGCGTTGTACTCGCGGGACTTGCGTTCCTGGTAGGTGCCGGTCTCGATGCCGACGACATGGCCTGCGAGGTCATCGAACTTGGTGATCTTCAGCGTGCTGCTGGGCACCGTGTAGATGCTCATGGCCTGCTGGCCGTACGGGATCATGAACATCAGCTTGGAACGCTCTTCCGTCCAGAACATGCCGGTGTTGATCATGTCGAAGCGGCCGGCCTGCAGTGCGGGAATCATCGGCGGCATGTCCATGCGGATGAAGACGGGCTCGAGGCACAGCTTCGCCGCGATGGCCTTGCCGAGTTCGACATTCAGGCCCTGCAGTTCGCCTTTCTCGTCGACGAACTGCTGCGGCGGCAGCGTGGGATTGATCGACATCTGCAGCTTCCCCGCAGAGACGAGGTGGTCAGCGCCCACCTTGGGCGTGCAGGTCTGGGAAAGGGCCGAAGCCGAGAACGCGGCGCCGATGAAGAGCGCAAGAGCCAGTTTGGTGAGTTGCATGATGTGCTTTCGAGACGGAGGTTGGGAAGGACGACGGGTAACGGGTGATGGAACTGGGTGATGGAACGGAACCGGAAACTCAGGCCTCGGGCCGGCATGCCAGCAGCGCGCTGTGCTGTGCCTCGATGACGCATTCGCCGCGCTGGTTGAGCAGGCGCAGCGACTCGATGACGATGCCGCGGCCGGGACGGGATGACGCGCGCTTCTCGGTGAACTCGAAGCTCACGCGCACCTCGTCGCCTGCGATCACCGGTCGCAAGAACCGAACCCGGTCCCAGCCGAGCGAGGCGATCGAGCTGTTCTGGTAGAGCTTCAGCTCGGTCTTGAGACCTTCCATCAGCGCCAGGCCGTAGAGGCCATGTGCAATGACGCCGCCGAAGCCGCGCGAGGACGCGTAGTCCGCATCGGTGTGCAGCGGATGGTGGTCGCGCGTCAGGTCGCAGAAGTGCGAGATGTCGGCGGCCGTGATCGCATGCGACTCGGTCGTGAAGGTGGCGCCGACGGTCACGTCGTCGAAGTAGATATCGCTGGTATCGGTCATGCCTTGGGTACCTCGATGTGCCGCGGCGACCGGGCCATGAAGGCCTCGCGCATGCCCATGGGGCCGGGCCGGAAGATGCGCGCATCCATGGTCTTCAGCGCCTCGCCGATGCGGATCGGGAAGCCGATCTGGTCGAGCACGTCTTCCTGCAGCCGCACGCCCGGTGCGATCTCGGTCATCACGATGCCGTCGGCCTCCATCTCGAACACGGCGCGGTCGGTGATGAAGGTCACGCGCTGTCCGCGTTCGCGCGCCAGGTGGCCGGAAAAGCTGATCTGGTCGACCTCGGGCACGAACTTCCGGAACTTGCCATCCCGCCGGATGTCGAGCCCACCGTCGGCCACGCCGATGTCGAATTCGCCGCCGGTCAGCGAGCCGTTGAACACGAGCCGCTGGGTGTTCTGCGTGATGTTGATGAAGCCGCCCGCGCCGTCGTAACGCTTGCCGAAACGGGTGACGTTGACGTTACCGTGCCGGTCGACCTGCGCGAACGACAGGAAGGCGCAGGAGAGGCCGCCGCCGTCGTAGAAGTCGAACTGGTAGGACTGGTCGAGGATGACCCGCGGATTGACCGAGGTACCGAATTCGCGCGCATGGCCCGGCACGCCGCCGACCGCGCCCGACTCGACGGTGAGCGTGATCATCTCGTCGATGCCTTCCTCGGCTGCGACGTTCGGGATCATGGCCGAGATGCCGACGCCGAGGTTCACCACATCGCGCGGGCGCAGCTCGAAGGCGGCGCGGCGCGCGACCACGCGGCGCGCATCGAGGCGGTCC
>CAIQMJ010000356.1 GCA_903872875.1 uncultured Variovorax sp. | reverse complement strand
GCAACCCGGTGCCCTTGAAGCGCTGTTTCAGCAGCTCGGTCAGGCTTGCCAGCTCTTCGTCCGTGGTGACGATCTGCACCTGGACCGAGCGGCTGCGGCCCATGACCTTCTCGACGTTGGACAAGCGCCCTTGAGCCGTGCCATGGCTGAAGGTCGGCGTGCTGGTGAACACCTCGCCCTCGACCGTGGTCAACAAGGTGTCGAGCAGCTTCTCCTCGACCTCGCGCGAGCAGATCAGCGTCAAACAGAATTTAGACATGGTTCAGCTCCGGCGCGGCGGGCGCGGTCGGCGCGCTTGGATTATTCAATTCGGTCTTCGCCGTCGTTTTCGCATGGGCGAAGCGCAGGTAGAGGATCGGCAGCAGGATCAGCGTCAGTGCCGTGGCGCTGATCAAGCCGCCGATCACGACGATCGCCAGTGGGCGCTGAATCTCCGATCCCGGGCCGGTGGCGAACAGAAGCGGGATCAGGCCGAAGGCGGTGATCGACGCCGTCATCAACACGGGTCGCAATCGCCGCTTTGCGCCTTCGGTCACGCACTCCGCCAGCGACAGCCCTTCGGCATGGAGCTGGTTGAAATAGCTGACCAGCACGACGCCGTTGAGGACCGCGATGCCGAGCAGCGCGATGAACCCAACCGAGGCCGGCACCGACAGGTATTCGCCGGTGACCCACAGCGCGACGATGCCGCCGACCAGTGCGAACGGGATGTTGCTGAGCACCAGCAGCGCCTGGCGTACCGAGCCGAAGGTGGTGAACAGGATCAGGAAGATGAAGCCGAGCGCCAGTGGCACAACGAGCGTGAGCCGTGCCGCGGCGCGCTGCTGGTTCTCGAACTGACCGCCCCAGGTGATCGTGTAGCCGATCGGCAGCTTCACCGCCGATGCGACGCTGGCTTTGGCTTCCTCGACAAAGCCGACCAGGTCGCGCCCTGTCACGTTGGCGATGACCACGCCGTAGCGGCTGCCCATCTCGCGGTCGATCTTGACCGGCCCGGTCTCGCGGTCGAGCTTGGCCAGCGTCTGCAGCGGCACGCTCTTGCCGTCCGAGCCCATGATGCTGAGCGACGCGAATTCGGCCGGCGAGACCTTCACCGCATCGGGCCCGCGCAGCACGATGGGAATGCGCCGGTTGCCGTCGATCACGGTGCCGGCGCGCTGGCCTTCGATCTGTGCCCGCAAGGCATCCTGCACGTCTTCGACCGACAGGCCATAACGGCCGGCGACGAGCCGGTCCACCACCACGCGCAGATACTGCACGCCGTCGTTCTCGACCGTGTACACGTCCTGGTTGCCGGGCACCTTCTTCATCACCGCCTCGACCTGGCCGGACAGCTCGTTCAGCGTCTTCAGGTCAGGCCCGAACACCTTGATCGCCACGTCGCCGCGCACGCCGATGATCATTTCCGACACCCGCATGTCGATCGGCTGGGTAAAGCTGTAGCTGATGCCGGGCATCTGGTCGAGGACGGTGCGGATCTTCGCGATCAGCGCTGGCTTGTCGGCCAGCTTCCATTCGTCGCGCGGCTTAAGCACGAGAAAGGTGTCGGTCTGGTTCAGCCCCATCGGGTCGAGGCCGATCTCGTCGGAGCCGGCACGGGCCACCACGCCGGTGATCTCGGGGATGTTCTTCATCAGCGCCTGATGGATCATCAGGTCGAGCGCGGCGGTCTGCTCCAGGCTGACCGAGGGCAGTTTCTCGATGCCGACGATGATGTCGCCCTCGTCCATCTCCGGCATGAAGGTCTTGCCGACGAAGGTGTAGACGACAGCGGCGCCGACGAGCATCGCGCCAGCGATGATGAAGACGACGGTTTGCCGGCGCAGCGCCCAGGCCAAGGTCGGCTCGTAGGCCTTGAGCATCTGGCGCGGCAGCCACGGGTCTTCGTGCGAGACCTTCTTCAGCAGGAACGACGACAGCACCGGGATGACGGTGAGCGACAACGCCAGCGAGCTGATGAGCGCGAAGACGATGGTCATCGCGACCGGCACGAAGAACTTGCCTTCCAGGCCCTGCAACGTCAGCAGCGGCAGGAACACCGTGATGATGATCAGGATGCCGGCCGCCACCGGCACTGCGACTTCGCGCACCGCGCGGAAGACGATGTGCAGGCGGGGCAAGCGGCCCTTGCTGCTGTCGTGGGCCAGGTGCTGCACCACGTTCTCGACCACCACCACCGCCGCGTCCACCAGCATGCCGAGCGCGATCGCCAGGCCGCCCAGGCTCATCAGGT
>CAIQMJ010000355.1 GCA_903872875.1 uncultured Variovorax sp. | reverse complement strand
CCTGGAACTTCCCGATCAACCAGGTGGGGCGCAAGCTCGGCGCCGCGCTGGCCGCCGGCTGTTCGTTCCTGGTGAAGGCCCCGGAAGAAACGCCCGCATCGCCGGCCGCGCTGATCAAGGCCTTCGTCGACGCCGGCGTACCGGCAGGCACGGTCGGCCTGGTGTTCGGCGACCCGGCCGAGATCTCGAACTACCTGATCCCGCATCCGGTCATCCGCAAGATCACCTTCACCGGCTCGACGCCGGTGGGCAAGCAGCTCGCTTCGCTGGCCGGCCTGCACATGAAGCGCGCGACCATGGAACTGGGCGGCCACGCACCGGTGATCGTGGCCGAGGACGCCGATGTGGCGCTGGCCGTCAAGGCAGCAGGCGCAGCCAAGTTCCGCAACGCCGGTCAGGTCTGCATCTCGCCGACCCGCTTCCTGGTGCACAACAGCCTGAAGGCCGAGTTCGCATCGCTTCTGGTGAAGCACGCGCAGAGCCTGAAGCTCGGCGACGGCCTGGCCGAAGGCACGACGATCGGCCCGCTGGCCAACGATCGCCGCCTGAGCGCGATGGCCAAGATCGTGCAGGACGCGCACGCCACCGGCGCCACGGTCGCGACCGGCGGCGAACGTGTCGGCAGCAGCGGCAACTTCTTCGCGCCAACGGTGCTGACCGACGTGTCGCTCGAGTCCGACGTATTCAACAACGAACCCTTCGGCCCGATCGCAGCGATCCGCGGTTTCGACAAGCTCGAAGAGGCGATCGCCGAATCCAACCGCCTGCCCTTCGGCCTGGCCGGCTACGCGTTCACATCGTCGATCAAGAACGCGCACCTGCTGGCGCGCCGCGTCGAAGTCGGGATGCTGTGGATCAACCAGCCCGCCACGCCGTCACCGGAAATGCCTTTCGGCGGCGTGAAGGACTCGGGGTACGGTTCGGAAGGCGGCCCGGAAGCCGTCGAGGCCTACCTCAACACGAAGGCCGTTTCGATCATGTCCTGATCGCCGCGCTCAAGGGCGCGCGGACTGGATCGGGATGTAGATCTCGCCGCCGCCGCTCCTGAACTCGGCCGACTTGCCCGCCATGCCGTCGCGCATGGCGGCGCCTTCGTCCAGGCCTCGCTGTGCCGCGTAGTCGCGCACTTCCTGCGTGATCTTCATCGAGCAGAATTTCGGACCGCACATCGAACAGAAGTGCGCCGTCTTGCTCGCATCCTTGGGCAACGTTTCGTCGTGGAAATCGCGGGCCGTGTCCGGGTCGAGGCCCAGGTTGAACTGGTCCTGCCAGCGGAATTCGAAGCGCGCCCTGCTCAACGCGTCGTCGCGCGACCGCGCACCCGGATGCCCCTTGGCCACGTCGGCCGCATGCGCCGCGATCTTGTACGCAATGATTCCCTGCTTCACGTCGTCACGGTCGGGCAGGCCCAGGTGTTCCTTGGGCGTGACGTAGCACAGCATCGCGGTGCCGGCCCAGCCGATCATGGCCGCGCCGATCGCGCTGGCGATGTGGTCATAGCCCGGCGCGATGTCGATGGTCAGCGGCCCCAGCGTGTAGAACGGCGCCTCGTGGCAGTGCTTCAGTTGCTCGTCCATGTTGGCCTGGATCATGTGCATCGGCACATGGCCGGGGCCTTCTATCATCGTCTGCACGTCATGCTTCCATGCGATCTGCGTGAGCTCGCCCAGCGTGCGCAGTTCGGCGAACTGGGCCTCGTCGTTGGCGTCGGCGCCACTGCCGGGCCGCAAGCCATCGCCGAGCGAGAAGCTCACGTCGTAGGCTTTCATGATGTCGCAGATGTCCTCGAAGTGCGTGTAGAGAAAGCTCTCCTGGTGGTGGGCGATGCACCACTTGGCCATGATCGATCCACCACGCGACACGATGCCCGTCATGCGGTCGGCCGTGAGGTGGATGAAGGGCAGGCGCAGCCCCGCGTGGATCGTGAAGTAGTCGATGCCCTGCTCCGCCTGCTCGATCAGCGTGTCGCGGTAGATCGCCCACGTCAGGTCCTCGGCCACGCCGCCCACTTTCTCGAGCGCCTGGTAGATCGGCACCGTGCCGAT
>CAIQMJ010000354.1 GCA_903872875.1 uncultured Variovorax sp. | reverse complement strand
TTCTTCACGGACGTGAACGTGGAGACGCAGGAGGTGGCCGGCTCGCCCGACCAGGTCGACCTCATGATCGACGTCAAGGAGAAGCCGACGGGGACGCTTCAGGTCGGCGCCGGCTACTCCAGCACCGACAAGATCTCGCTGACCTTCGGCATCACCCAGGAAAACATCTTCGGCACGGGCAACTACCTGGGCCTGCAGGTCAACACCAGCAAGTACTACCAGACCGTGTCGCTGACGGCCACCGATCCGTACTTCACCACCGGCGGCATCTCGCGGACGATCAACGTCTTCCATACGGTCACTCGGCCCTACTACGAGGCGGACGGCAACTACAAGCTCACGACCGAGGGCGCTTCGGTCAAGTTCGGCGTGCCGTTCAGCGAGCTGGACACGGTGTACTTCGGCGTCGGACTGGAACACACGAAGTTCAAGCCCGGCACCAACGGCGAATACACGACGGTGGACGGCGTCTCGGTCTACACCGCCACGCCGCAGGCCTATCTCGACTACTTCCAGTGCACCGGCACCGTGCCCAGCGTGGTCTGCGCGCGCGACGGCATCACCAGCGTGCCCTTCACGGTCGGCTGGTCGCGCGACGACCGCGACAGCGCGCTGACGCCCACGCGTGGGCGCCTGCAGGGTGCCAACTTCGAGCTGGGCGTGGGCAACGACGTCCGCTACCTCAAGTCCAACTACCAGTACCAGCAGTACTTCCCGCTGAGCAAGCAGTACACCCTTGCGCTCAATGGCGTGCTGGGCTACGGCCGTGCGCTCGGCGACACGACCTACCCGATCTTCAAAAACTTCTACGCGGGCGGCCTGGGCTCGATCCGCGGCTTCGAGCAGAACTCGCTCGGTCCGCTGGACACCGTGACGGAGGGCGCGCTCGGAGGCACCAAGAAGGCGATCTTCAACATGGAGCTGAGCACGCCATTCCCCGGCGCCGGCAACGACCGCACGCTGCGGCTCTACAGCTTCTTCGACGTAGGCAACGTGTTCGCATCGCGCACCGCCTCCATGACCGACGCGCAATGGAAGGCGCAGCAGGCGCTGCGCGCCTCGGTCGGCCTGGGCATCAGCTGGATCTCGCCGCTCGGTCCGCTGCGGCTTGCTTATGCGATCCCGATCAAGTACCAGCGTCTGGACGAAGCCAACGGCATCGTGGCGGACCGCACGCAACGCTTCCAGTTCCAGATCGGCACGGCGTTCTGACGGACACACTTTCTCCGTAAATCCTCCCGGATCGACGGCGATCCTTGGCTTCTCAAGGAGCTCGACATGACATTTTCTTTCCGCAGATCGATCGCCGCCCTCGTGGCACTCGCCCTGGCTGCGGGCGCCATGGCGGCCCAGGCCCAGACCTCCGCTGCGCCGGCCTATGTGGTGCCGGAACCGGGGGTCGTGGTCTCGGGTGGCACACCGGCGCCCGCCTATGCCGCGGCGTATCCGGCGCCCGTCTACGCTGCGCCGGTGTATGCGGCACCCGTGGCCTACGTGCAGGCACCTGCGTACTACATCGATCCCGTGGCCACGGTACTGACCGCCGTCGGTGTCGGCCTGTTGTTCGGCGTCGGCGGGCACCACGGCGGTCCCGGACCCGGCCCGCGCCGCTGGTAAGGCCTGCGGCGTCGAGGACTTCGGGTTGACCGCGCCATGCTCGCCTCGCTACACTCCCCGCCGGATCCAGGAGAGTGCATGCCCCGTGCATGCCGCCGAAGGCGCAAACTCCCATACACGCTCAGGCCCGATACTGGTTCCGATTCACAGCCGACACTGGAGAGTGAAGCCCGCCCCACCGGCGCGGCTTCCACCGAAGGAGCAAGGGCGCGCCGCGAAGCGCGCCTGAATCTCTCAGGTACCAAGGACAGCGGGAGCGGCGCGAGAGGGCATGGCCCATCGTCTCGTGCCCGCACGCCCGCAGTCATCCGCGGCGACGGACCCTGACCTCTCGTTCGCTCGTACGACAGCCTCCAGAGGTCTCTCATGAAAATCATCGTTCTCGGCGCCGGCGTGACCGGCATCACTTCCGCCTGGTTTCTGCGCCAGGCCGGCCACGACGTCACCGTCATCGACCGCCAGCCTGCGGCCGGCCTTGAAACCAGCTTCGCCAACGGCGGGCAGATCTCGGTGTCGCACGCCGAACCCTGGGCCAATCCGGGCGCACCGCTCAAGGTGCTGAAGTGGCTCGGCAAGGAAGACTCGCCACTGTTGTTCCGCCTGCGGCCGGACATGCGCCAGTGGCTCTGGGGCCTGAGCTTCCTGCGCGAATGCACGCCCGCGCGCACCCGCCACAACATCCGCCAGATCGTGAACCTCGGCCTCTACAGCCGCGCCACGCTGCAGCAGTTGCGCGCCGACACCGGCCTGCAGTACGACCAGCGCACGCAGGGCATCCTGCACTTCTACACGAGCCAGGCCGAGTTCGACGCCGCACAGGCGCCGGCGCAGGTGATGCGCGAATACGGCTGCGAGCTCGACATGAAGACGCCCGAGGAATGCGTTCGGATCGAACCCGCGCTCGCGCAATGCCGCGACCGCATCGTCGGCGGCAGCATGACGCCGAGCGACGAGTCGGGCGATGCGCATCGCTTCACGCAGGAACTCGCGCGCCGCTGCGCCGGCGCCGGTGTGGAATTTCTCTACGACACGCGCATCGTCGGCATCGACCGCCGCGGCGACACGCTGCAGTCGGTGCGCGTGGCCGACCGCGACGGCGTCGTGCGCGACCTGTCGGCCGATCGCTTCGTGCTGTGCATGGGTTCATTCAGCGCGGGCTTCGCCCGGCAGCTGGGCATCTCGCTGAACATCTATCCGGCCAAGGGCTACTCGGTGACGCTGCCGGTGCTCGACCCGTCCAAGTCCTTCGGCGTGTCCCTCACGGACGACGAGTACAAGCTGGTCTTCTCGCGCCTCGGCGACCGGCTGCGCATCGCCGGCACGGCGGAACTCAACGGCTACGACACGGCGCTGAACCTGGTGCGCTGCGAGGCCATCGTGCGGCGCGTACGCGAGCTGTTCCCCGAGATGACCGATGGCCGCGACGCGCAATACTGGACCGGCCTGCGTCCCGCGACGCCGTCGAACGTGCCCTACATCGGACGTTCGCGCATCGACAACCTCTACCTGAACACCGGCCATGGCACGCTCGGATGGACGCACTCGGCCGGCTCGGGCCGAGCGATCGCCGACATCGTGAGCGGCCACCTGCCGGACGTGGATTTCGCGTTCACGGGGATGCCGGAGCGCAACGGCCGGCCGCTTGCGCTGCGCGCTGCCTGAGGCTCAGCGCCGGGGCCTGCGCTTGCCGGCCGCACCGACTGCCATGGCGACCGGTTCAGAGCCGGCAGCCCGGGCGCCGGGCAGCAGCCGCTCGATCACCTCGCGGTAGAGCGCGGCCAGCGCCTCCGGATCGGCCAGCTGGTCGGTCACGCGCCGGAACGCCGTGCCTTCGGCCAGCACTGCCATGAACTCGACCCGCGCCGCGGCTTCGGTCTCGGTCAGCGACGGATGGTCGAGCCGCACGGTGGCGAGCGCCTGCGCATGCAGCCGGCGGTCGGCCGCGCGCACCATCGCCGCCACCGCGGGGCTGCGTGCCGCTTCGGCCGTGACCTCGAGCAGCAGCACGCGGTCGTCGGCCTCCGACGGCGACTCGTCGAACATCCGCGAGGCGAGCAATTGCGGCAGGTCCATCTGCCGGCCGGTGCTGGCGATCCATGCAATGCGCTGCGACACGATGCGCTCCACGATCGCATGGACGATCGCTTCCTTGTTCGGGAAGTAGCGGTAGATCTGGCCCACGCTCATCCGTGCTTCCTGCGCGATCTGCTGCATGCTGGCCGCGTGGAAGCCGTGGCGGACCACACAGGCACGCGCGGCGGCCACGATCTCGTCACGGCGCATTTCGTCGCGCACCGGCTTGGCTGGCCGCAGAGACGTCGAAGCTTTTTCGGTTTTCACGATTTCTTTACCTGGCGGACATGCGAGGGTATCGACTGTAATTGAGAATGAACGTTCACACTCAATTCGGACCGGATTCTTCCGGTGGTATTCCATGAAGACCTTACCCGTCCTGCTCGCCATGTCGCTGCTGATCGGCGCCTGCACCCAGAAACCGCCCGCCATGGCCCCCGGGCCGGTGGAAGTCGGCGTCGTCACGCTCAAGGCCGAACCGGTCGCGCTCAAGACAGAGCTCTCGGGGCGGACGTCGTCGGCGCTGTCGTCCGAAGTACGTCCGCAGGTGGCGGGCATCGTGAAGGCACGGCTGTTCGAGGAAGGCGGCAACGTCAAGGCCGGCCAGGTGCTCTACCGGATCGACCCCGCCGGCTACCAGGCGGCCTTCGACCAGGCCAGGGCCACGCTGGTCAACGCCGAAGCCGCCGTCTCGGCCGCGCGCCTGAAGGACGAGCGCTACAAGGACCTGCTGAAGATCGAGGGCGTGTCGAAGCAGGATGCCGACGATGCCGCCACCGCGTACCAGCAGGCACTGGCCGCCGTCGCGCAGCAGAAGGCGGCCCTCGCCAGCGCGCGCATCAACCTCGACTACACGCAGGTGCGCGCACCGATCTCGGGCCGCATCGGCAAGTCGAGCGTCACGCCGGGCGCGCTGGTGACGGCGAGCCAGACCACGGCGCTCGCCACCATCCGCACGCTCGATCCGATCTATGTCGATCTCACGCAATCGAGCGCCGCGCTGCTGCAGTTGCGCCGCACGCTGGCGAAGGACGGCATGCGCGCCGGCAGCACCGACGCCAGGCTCCTGCTGGAAGACGGCTCCCAATACGCGCGCGAGGGCAAGCTGAAGTTCGCGGAAATCGCGGTCGACGAAGCGACCGGCTCGGTGACGCTGCGCGCCGAATTTCCGAACCCCGACGGCACGCTGCTGCCCGGCATGTTCGTGCGTGCGGTGCTCGATGAGGCGATCGACCCCGCCGCCGTGCTCGCACCGCAGCAAGGCGTCACGCGCGACCCGAAAGGCGATGCGACCGCCCTGGTGCTGACCGCCGACAACAAGCTGGAGAGCCGCACGGTCACGACACAGCGCGCGATCGACGACAAGTGGCTGATCTCCAGCGGCCTGGCCGCCGGCGACCGGCTGGTGGTGCAGGGCCTGAACAAGGTGAAGGCCGGCGACACGGTGAAGGCCGTCGCGGTCGACCTGCAGGCGACGCCGAAGACTGCGGAGCGCTGAGCATGCTCGCCCAGTTCTTCGTCAAGCGGCCCATCTTCGCGTGGGTCATCGCGATCGTCATCATGCTGGCCGGCGCGTTGTCGATCACCACGCTGCCGGTCTCCCAGTACCCCGACGTCGCACCGCCGACGATCCGCATCCAGGCGACCTACACCGGCGCCTCGGCCGAAACCGTCGAGAACAGCATCACGCAGATCCTCGAGCAGCAGCTCACGGGCCTGGACGGGCTGCTGTACTTCTCGTCGACCAGCAGCTCGGCCGGCACGGCGTCCATCAACGTCACTTTCAAGCAGGGCACCAACCCCGATACCGCGCAGGTGCAGGTGCAGAACAAGGTGCAGCAGGCGCTCACACGGCTGCCGACCGCCGTGCAGCAGCTGGGCGTCACGGTCACCAAGTCGCAGACCGACTTCCTGATGATCGTCGCGCTCTACGACCAGAACGACAAGGCCAGCGCCACCGACATCGCCGACTACCTGGTGAGCAACCTGCAGGACCCCATCGCACGCGTCGACGGCGTCGGCGGCGTGCAGGTGTTCGGTGCGCAGTACGCGATGCGGATCTGGCTCGACCCGACGAAACTCGCGGCCTACAGCCTGATGCCGTCCGACGTGCAATCGGCCATCGAGGCGCAGAACACACAGGTGTCGGCCGGCAAGATCGGCGCCATTCCGGCCGCTGCCAACCAGCAGCTCAACGCGACCGTCACCGCACAGTCCAAGCTGCAGACGCCCGACCAGTTCCGCGCCATCGTCGTGAAGCACGACACCACCGGCGCGACGGTCAAGCTGGGCGACGTGGCGCGCGTCGAGCTCGGCAGCGAGAGCTACGACAACGTGACGCGCCTGAACGGCCATCCGGCTTCAGGCGTCGCGGTGCAGCTCGCGCCGGGCGCCAATGCGCTGTCGACCGCGACGCGCGTGCGCAACACCATCCAGCAGCTTCAGACCGGCATGCCCGACGGCTACCAGGTCGCATATCCCAAGGACAGCACCAAGTTCATCAGCATCTCGATCGAGGAAGTGGTGAAGACGCTGTTCGAAGCCATCGCGCTGGTGGTGGTCGTGATGTTCGTGTTCCTGCAGAACTGGCGCGCCACGCTGATCCCGGCGATCGCGGTGCCGGTGGTGCTGCTCGGCACCTTCGGCGTGCTGTCGGTGTTCGGCTATTCCATCAACACGCTGACGATGTTCGGCATGGTGCTGTCGATCGGCCTGCTGGTGGACGACGCCATCGTGGTGGTCGAGAACGTCGAGCGCCTGATGCGCGAGGAGCACCTGTCGGCGCGCGAGGCGACCATCAAGTCGATGGGCGAGATCACCGGTGCGCTGGTCGGCATCGCGACCGTGCTGTCGGCGGTGTTCCTGCCGATGGCCTTCTTCAGCGGCTCGACCGGCGTGATCTATCGCCAGTTCTCGATCACGATCGTCGCGTCGATGGTGCTGTCGGTCGTGGTCGCGCTGACCTTGACGCCCGCGCTGTGCGCCACGCTGCTCAAGCCGCATGACCACGACGCCGGCGCGCGCGGCTTCGCGGGCTGGTTCAACCGCAGCTTCGACAGGATGCTCGGCCGCTACGAAGGCCGCGTGGCGAAGCTGCTGAAGGCGCCGCTTCGCTGGATGCTGATGTACGGCGTGATCATCGCGGCGCTCGCGGTGCTGTTCATGCGCCTGCCGACCGGCTTCCTGCCGACCGAGGACCAGGGCGAGGCGATGGTGCAGTTCACGCTGCCGGCCGGCGCGTCGGTGGCCCGCACGATGGAGGTCGCCAAGGAAGTCGAGAAGCACTTCCTGACCACCGAGAAGGCCAACACCGAAGCCGTCTTCACCATCTCGGGCTTCAACTTCAGCGGCAGTGGCCAGAACGCGGGCATGGCCTTCGTCGCGCTGAAGGACTGGAGCGAGCGCAGCGGCACGGCCAACCGCGCCGACACCATCTCCGGGCGCGCCACGCAGACGTTGTCGAAGGTGCGCGACGCACAGATCTTCGCGCTGAACCCACCGGCCATCCAGGGCCTGGGCCAGTCCAACGGCTTCGAGTTCCAGCTGCAGGCCGACGCCGGCACCGATCGCACCAAGCTGCAGACGATGCGCAACACGCTGCTGACCTCCGCCGCCAAGGACACCCAGCTGAGCGCGGTGCGTGGCGGCGGCATGGAGGACACGCCGCAGCTCAAGGTCGACGTCGACCAGGCCAAGGCCTTCTCGCTCGGCCTGTCGCTGGCCGACATCAACGACACGCTGAGCTCGGCCTGGGCCGGCACCTACGTCAACGATTTCATCGACCGCGCCCGCGTCAAGAAGGTCTACATCCAGGGCGACGCGCCCTTCCGCTCGAAGCCCGAGGACCTGGCGCAATGGCGCGTGCGCGGCAGCACCGACGCGATGACGCCCTTCTCCGCCTTTGCCACCACGCACTGGGCCTACGGCCCCGAGAGCCTGGCGCGCTACAACGGCCTGGCCTCGTACGCGATCCAGGGCTCGGCCGCGAGCGGCCAGAGTTCCGGTGCGGCGATGGACCGGATGGAGACGCTGGCCAGCCAGTTGCCGGCGGGTACGCACTACGCCTGGAGCGGCCTGTCCTACCAGGAACGCCTGGCCAGCGGCCAGACGCTGCAGCTCTACGCAATCTCGATCCTCGTGGTCTTCCTGTGTCTGGCGGCGCTGTACGAAAGCTGGTCGGTGCCGTTATCGGTGCTGCTGGTGATCCCGCTCGGCGTCATCGGCGCGGTGCTCGGCGCCACGCTGCGCGGGCTGGAGAACGACGTGTACTTCCAGGTTGCACTGCTGACCACCATCGGCCTCGCCGCGAAGAACGCGATCCTGATCGTCGAGTTCGC
>CAIQMJ010000353.1 GCA_903872875.1 uncultured Variovorax sp. | reverse complement strand
GGCCACCTTGCGTCGGCCTTCGACGGCCGCGCTTTTCTTTTGTACCCCGGCTGTCACCTGTCTCCATCTCTTAATTCTTTAATTCAATTTAGTAGTAGTAGTAGGTGTCGAGCCATTTCTGTGGAGATCTGCCTTTTCTTCTGCTGCAACAAGGACTTGGCGTCGTCACAGCCATGTGCGCAGCCGTGTTTTCTGCTGTCGTCCGAACAGGGACAACACGGTGGAAGCCGCGGTTGCTGTGGACAAGCACCTGCTTATGCGGGAACGCTCCCCAGAGTTGTCCTTTGACAGCGGCCCGGAAATCTGGGAAAGGCGTGAACTGCGGCAGTTATTCAGCTGCCCTTTTTTTTGGCAGATTGTAGATAGGCCAATAAAAACAAGCACTTGGCGCACTCTTACAAGGAAACGCCGTAGTTATTCACAAAGTTGTGCAAGCTTTGTGAGGACAAGCCTGGGCTCGCCCCATCGCGGTCGGCGTTGAGACGACCGGTCTCGACCTGCTCGGCGCTTCCGTACGCGCGCCAGCGTTTTCCTTTGGGGCAAAGGTAGCTCACGCAACTCGTTCATCGCGTCTCTCGAAGGGAGCGGCCGGGGCGCTTCGAATAAATGGTGGCTGGCTCATGGACCTGGTTTTTTCGGCGCAACGTCGTCTGCGCTCCTATCTCTTATTTCTCTTATTTAAATTAGTAGTAGTAATAGGTGTTTGGCCATTTCTGTGGACAGGCGCTCTTTTTCCTTTCATGGCAATGACTTGGCGTTGTCATATGCATGTGCGCAGCCCTGTTTTCTGCTGGCACGCCAACGGGCACAACTTTGGCCGAGGCACCTGCGCTGTGGATAACTGGTCAGTTGTGCCGGAATGCTCCCCAGAGTTGTCCTTTGACAGGGCTGGAAAAATCTGAGAAAGCGGAAAACAGATGAAAGTATTCCACTGCTGAAAAATTAAGCAGACTGTAGATTTACCTTGAAAAACAATGACTTGGCACATCCTTACAAGGAAGTGCTTGAGTTACTCACAGAGTTGTCCAAGGTTTTTGAGGACAAGCTGGGTTTTTTCGACGATACCCTCCCGCGCCACACCGGCGGCCCGGCAAGCCGGTTCCGCGCTGTTTCGGAATGAGAGCGGGTGCTTTTGGCGCTCGTGTCAGTGCGACGCCTTGCCGGCCAGATCGTCCAGGATCGGGCAGTCGGGCCTGGCGTCGCCGTGGCAGCAGTGGACGAGATGGGACAAGGTGCGTTCCATCGCCTGCAGATCGGCGATGCGATGCGCCAGTTCGCCGAGGTGGCGCTGGGCGATGTGCTTGACGGCGGCGCTGGCGCGCTGGCGGTCGTGC
Source organism: uncultured Variovorax sp. (assembly GCA_903872875.1). GTDB lineage: Bacteria > Pseudomonadota > Gammaproteobacteria > Burkholderiales > Burkholderiaceae_C > Variovorax. Next base: position 3,135 of record CAIQMJ010000353.1, on the reverse strand, counting down.
CAGAGGCCGACGAGTTCGGCAATCTCGTCCATCGAGAACCCGAGGTCGCGCGAGCGCTTGATGAACTGAAGGCTGTGGACGTCGGCTTCGCCGTACTGCCGGTAGCCGCTGTCGGTACGGGCTATCTTGGGCAACAGCCCCAGCCCTTCGTAGTGCCGCACCATGCGGGCCGACACGCCGGTGCGGCGCGCGACCTCGCCAATGTTGAAGACGGCCGGCGAGGCCGCCGTGCCGGCCGCGCGTGTCATTGCGTCTTGTAGCCTGCGTTCTCGATGGCTGCGACCAGGTCCTGGCGCGGCTGCTCGCTCAGCACGTCGACATGGCCGGTCGGCAGGTCGACCGTGACCTGCGCGTGCGGGTCGACCGTGAGCACGGCCTCGGTGACGGCATTGACGCAATGGCCGCAGCTCATGCCGGTGACTTCGAATGTCTGACTCATTTCGGGTGCTCCTTCTGGGGAAATGGGAATCGGTGAGAGGAGTTTGAACCTTGACGCCATGGCAAGGTCAAGCGATGGGGCTTGACCTTGCCATGGTGAGAGGCTTTAGCCTCGGACCATGGACAACACCCAAACCCTGGACATTTCCGTTGGCGGCATGACCTGCGCCTCGTGTGTGGCACGTGTCGAACGCGCATTGCGCCAGGTGCCCGGCGTGCAGGACGTTTCCGTCAATCTGGCGACCGAATCCGCGCGCATCGTGCCTGTGGCCGACACGGCCCAGGTCGGCGACGATTTCGAACCACGGCTGCGGCGAGCGGTGCGCACCGCCGGCTACGAGCCGCGCAGCGCAGCCGCCGCGGAGGCCGAAGCCTCGGCCTCCGCCTGGCAAGGTTTCGCTCCGGTGGCGGCGGCGCTGCTGCTGTCGTTGCCGCTGCTCGCGCCCATGCTGCTCGACCTGGCCGGCGTGCACTGGATGCTGTCGCCGGCATGGCAACTGCTGCTCGCCGCGCCGGTCCAGTTCTGGCTGGGTGCGCGCTTCTATCGCGCGGGTTGGCATGCGGCGCGTGCACTGACCGGCAACATGGACCTGCTGGTCGCGCTCGGCACCAGCGCCGCTTTCGGACTGTCGCTGTGGCTCTGGTGGCGCGCCGGACCGGGTGAGATGCCGCACCTGTACTTCGAGGCCTCGGCGGTCGTCATCGCGCTGGTGCTGCTCGGCAAGTGGCTGGAAGCACGCGCCAAGCGCCAGGCAACATCGGCGATCCGCGCGCTGCAGCAGTTGCGGCCCGAGCAGGCGCACCTGATCGGCCGCCGCGGTGAAAGCGACGTGCCGCTGGCCGAGGTGATGGCCGGCGACCGGCTGGCCGTGCGGCCCGGCGAGCGCGTGCCGGCCGACGCTCGCGTGCTCGAGGGACGTTCCGAAGTCGACGAGTCGATGCTCACTGGCGAGCCGCTGCCGGTGGCCAAGGCGACCGGTGACCTGCTCACCGGCGGATCAGTGAACGGCGACGGCCGGCTGGTCGTCGAAGTGCGCGCAGTCGGTGCCGAGAGCGTGCTCGCGCGGATCATCCGGCTGGTGGAGGATGCGCAGGCTGCCAAGGCACCGATCCAGCGGCTGGTCGATCAGGTCGCGGCGGTATTCGTGCCGGTGGTGCTGGTCATCGCAGCGCTGACCTTCGGCGTCTGGCTGACGATGGGCGCGACTGTCGAAACGTCGTTGATCCATGCGGTGGCGGTGCTGGTGATCGCGTGTCCATGCGCGCTCGGGCTGGCCACGCCGGTGGCCGTGATGGCCGGTACCGGTGTGGCTGCCAGGCGCGGCATCCTGATCAAGGATGCGAGTGCACTCGAACGCGCGCACCGTGTCGACACGGTGGCCTTCGACAAGACCGGCACGCTGACGCTGGGCCGTCCGGTGCTGACGACGCTGCGGCCGATGGACGGCGACGACGAAGCTGTATTGCTCGGTATCGCTGCCAGCCTGCAGGCCGGCAGTACGCATCCGCTCGCGCATGCCGTGCTGTCCGCGGCGTCGGCACGGGGCCTGGCAACCGATGCCGCACAGGACATGCAATCCGTCCCGGGCCGTGGCGTGCGCGGACGGATCGGCGGCGCCGAATGGGCGCTCGCCAGCCTGCGCTGGTGCGATGAGTTCGGTGTGCAGCCCGATGCCGTGCAGCGCGCCGATCTGGAGGCAGCCGGTGCGACCGTGTCCGCGCTGCTGGCCTTCGATGCCGGCGTGCCGCACGTGCGCGCGCTGCTCGCCTTCACCGACGAGCCGAAGCCGCGGGCCGCCGAGGCGATCGGTGTGCTGCGCGGGCGCGGCTTGCGCGTCGTGATGATTTCCGGCGACAACCTGCGCGCCGCGCAGGCGATGGCCGTGCGCGTCGGCATCGCGCCTGAAGACGTGCGCGCCGACGTGTTGCCCGCAGACAAGGCCGCGCAGGTTGCCGCGTTGAAGCAGGGCGGCCATGTGGTCGCGATGGTCGGTGACGGCGCCAACGACGCACCCGCGCTGGCGGCGGCCGATGTCGGCATTGCGATGGCCAACGGAACCGACGTGGCGATGGAGGCAGCCGGCATCACGCTGATGCGCGGCGATCTCGCGCTGGTGGCCGACGCGCTCGACCTGTCCGCGCGCACCGTTGCGAAGATCCGGCAGAACCTGTTCTGGGCCTTTGCCTACAACGTGGTCGGCATCCCGTTCGCGGCCTTCGGGTTGCTGAGCCCGGTGGTCGCCGGTGCGGCGATGGCGTTGTCGAGCGTGAGCGTGATGACGAATGCGCTGTTGCTGCGGCGCTGGAAGCCGGTCAGGACGACGAGGACGGAAACGCCAGCAGACTGATCGCACAGGAAGCGAGCAGCGCCTGCGCGACCGAACTCCAGGTGGGTCGCCATCGTCCGTCGAAGACGTGGCCCACCACCTGCAGTCCGGCCGCGCTCAGCCCAAGCAGCGCCAGGCTGTGCACGAAACCCAGCGCGTCGGCCTGCCAGAGGAACGCCAGCACGATGCCTGTCCACAGCAGGAACTGCAGGCCGCCTGCCCATTGCTGCGCTGTGGTGGCGGGCGGGTCGTAGCGCTGCACGGCATCGAGCGAAAAAACGTGGGATGCGTCCTGTGCGACGAGGTCCGCGGGCCGCCAGCCCGGTGCGTTGAACCACACGCGCAGCTTGTCGCACCAGTGCCGGGTGCG
>CAIQMJ010000352.1 GCA_903872875.1 uncultured Variovorax sp. | reverse complement strand
GCTGGCGGCCAGCGTCTGCAGCAGCGCAGGGTCTTCGAGCACCTTGGCCAGCAGGTCCTCGGCGCCGCCCTTGCCGTCCATGTAGGTGACGAGGTTGGACAGCTGGGTGCGCGCCTCCAGCAGCTTGTTGAGGGCGTCGACCTTCCTCGCGACCGCGGCCGGCGAGAAGTCGTCCATGCTCTCGAAGGTGATGTCGACCTTCATCTCGCCTTCGCCGGTCAGCGTGTTGGGCACCGAGAAGGCGGCGCGCGGCTTCATGGCCTTCATGCGCGAGTCGAAGTTGTCGGTGTCGATCTCGAGGAACTTGCGGTCGCCGACCGGTGCGAGCGGGTCGGCCGGCTTGCCCGAGAGATCGGCCAGCACGCCCATCACGAAGGGCAGCTGCACCTTCTTTTCGGCGCCGTACAGCTCGACGTCGTACTCGATCTGGACCCGCGGCGCACGGTTCCTGGCAATGAACTTCTGACTGCTCTTGGACATGAAGACGCTCCTTCGGTTGGATGGTGGTCGGCAGGGGGAATCAGTCGCCCGATGGACGGGCGCCCGTGACGGTCTCGATGGCGTCCAGCGCGTTGGGCGCCAGGTTCTGGATGATCTCGAGGAAGCTCACGCCGATGAGCTTCTTGGCACGTTCGATCAGCAGCGGCGCCGGGTTGCCGGGCTCCGACTGCTGGAGGTAATGGATCACGCGGTCGAGCATCAGCAGCGCGTCCTGCCGGCTCTGGATCTCGCCGCGCACGGCAGGCGCGCGGGCCGTTGCGGCATGGCCGCCCGCATCCTGCGCATCGGCTGGCGCGGCGGCATCGGCCGATGCGTCGGGCGCGCCGCCGGCCACGGCCTGCGCGGCCTGGCGCAGCACCTTGCCGAGCGCGCGCAGCCGTGCAAGCTCGATGGCGTCGGAGCGTCCGGTGCGGTCCGACAGCAGCGACTGCAGGCGCTGCACTTCGATGCCGACCTCGGCCAGGCCGGCGAGCGCTTCGGGCCGCTGCGCATGGATGTCCTCGAGCCCGCCCTGCACCTGCGCCGGCGAGTAGCCGCTGTCGCTGCCGCCCACCGCGAGCGCGTTGTGTGCGATCGCGATGTCGCGCACGCGGATCGGGCCGACGCCGCGCGCCATGCCGACGTTCGCGTCGTACAGGTCGCGCAGCACCATGTTCTCGTCGACCAATGGCGCCAGTGCGTTGAGGCGCATCGTCGGGTCGTTGTCGTCGTCCGCGTCGAGCTGCGGATGGATCTGTTCCCAGAAGCGGTCGAGCAGTCCGATGAGCAGCTGCATGCCCAGCACGAAGCCCGCCACGCCCTGAAGCCGCGTGGCCGCGCGCAGCAGCAGCATGGCCGCGCGCACGTCCTTGGCGCGGTGCAGCACGGCCTGCGCCTGCTCCGACACCACGCGCCATTCGGGCTCGACCGCGGGGATCACCGTGTCGCCGAACTGCTGCTCGGGCTTGCCCTGCGCAGCGGCCTCCAGTGCCGTGAAGGCCGGGTCGTATTCCGGGTCGTCGCCGCACGGCGATGCCTCGCTGATGGGCGCCTGGAGTGCGTCGACGACTTCGGATGTAAGCATGTTGCCTGTTGGATGTGCGTGGTGATAATCAAAGATGCACACAGGCCGGTCAATGCAACGAAGGGAATAGCATGAGAGTCCTTGGTACACGCCGTTCGTCCTATGAGCCCTCTGACGGACCGCCTCGGCGCCGCCTCATTGCAGGTCTCGGTGCCCTGCTCGCGGCCGGCCTCATCGGGGGTTGCGCCGCACCGCCGCCACCGCCTCCCAAGCCGATCGTCACGCCCGTCGTGCTGACGCTCGTCGGCGGTGCCGACATGAATCCCGATGCGCGCGGCCGGGCCTCGCCGCTGACCTTGCGGGTCTATGCGCTGAAGACGCCCGCGCCCTTCGACGCAGCGGACTTCTTCTCGCTGTTCGACAAGGACCAAGCCACGCTCGGCGCCGCGATCGCGCAGCGCGAAGAAGTGCTGCTGCGCCCTGGCGAGACCCGCAGGATCGAGATGACGCTGGCCGCCGACGTGAAGGCCATCGGCCTGCTCGCGGCCTATCGCGACCTCGATCGCGCACGCTGGCGCGAGCAGCGCACGGTCGAGCCGGGCACGCCGATGAACCTCACGCTCGACGTCGGCGCGCGGCAGGTCCGCATCACCACCACGCCCTGAGGCGCGTCACAGCCACCAGCCGACGATCGCGAGCAGCATCAGCACCGCGATCAGGCTGCCCAGGCGCAGCGGCGTCAGCGACGGGGGCAGCTTGCGCGCGGTGCGCGGCGTGCGCGGCGTGGGCGGCGAGTCGGCATGCCGTGGCATCTCCGCTGCCGGCGGATCGCCGGACGCGGGCACATCGCCGAAGTTGCTCGGCAGCCCGAAGATGCTGGGCGGACTCGCCGATCCACGCCCCGCTGCATGCACGGACCCGCGTGCCGGATCGCGCGCCGCGATCGACTGCGCATGCAGCTGCAGCCCGTGCATCCGCTTGAGCTTGCCGAGTTCGCCGCCGTCGCCGTCCTCGTAGTAGTACTGGCCCTTGAAGCCCTTCTGCAGCACGTCGAGATAGACCTCGCGCACCTCGTTGTCGCGCGCGGTGAGCCCGGCCAGATGGTGGAAGAACTCGCTCCGTGCGTTGTCCGAATTGAAGAGCTGCGCCTGCAGCGTCGGCCGGCCGCCGTTCCAGCCGGGCGCGCGGCTGATGAGCTCGTCGATCCAGGCGACCATGGCGAAGCAGGCCGCCTCCACCTGCGCGGGCGCGGTGCCGGCCGTGAGCGCGTCGGCGCGTGCGGCATCGAGCAGCAGCAACGCACGCTCCTGCAGCCGTCCGAGCGAGGCGGGCACGTGGCCGGCAGCCATCGCCGCGCCGAGTTCGAGCCCGAACGCAGACAGCGCCGAGAACCGATCGATCAGGCGTGCCATGGCATCGTTGAGGGCTGAAGTGGGTCGATTCTTTCCGCGCCGCCCGGGCCGCGCCATAGCGCTTGGGGCCTATGCCTTTCGTGCGACAAACGTGTCTTGCCGTCAACGCGGATCGCCGGTATCTTCTTCGGTGCCGATCCACTCTCTCCCGAACGCTCGGGCATGCCATGAAAATCCTGATCGCCGACGACCACCGGCTCGTCATCGAGGCGGTCAAGTCCAAGCTCTCGGAGCTGGCGGACGAGGTCGAGTTCATCCTCGCCATGACCGTTCACGAACTGCTGGCGCTGGACTCCGCGGCGGTTGCCGAAGTCGACCTTGCGCTGATCGATCTCAGCATGCCCGGTGCGGCCGGCTATGCCCACATCGACGAACTGCGGCGCCGGCATCCCGCGGTTCCGGTGGTGGTGCTGTCGGGCACCGAAGACCCGACCGTGATGCGCGAAGCCCTCAGCCACGGCGCGCTCGGCTTCATCCCGAAGGCCTATTCGCCCGAAGTCATGATCTCGGCCGTCCGGCTGGTTCTGGCCGGTGGCGTGTATGTGCCGCAGATGATGCTGTCGGCCGTGCCGCCCGGCATCGTCGCGGGCTTGCCCGGCCCGGCGGCTGCCGGTGCGTCCGGCGGCGCAACTGCGAACCTGGCGCCGCGTGCGCCCGTCGTTGTCGCCGGCGCCGCGCCGACGCTCGATCACCTGCGCAACGTGCTGACCGAGCGCCAGGTCGAGGTGCTGCAGCTGCTGTCGCAGGGCAAGCCGAACAAGCTGATCGGCCGCAGCCTGGGCATCAGCGAAGGCACGGTGAAGATCCATCTGGCGGCGATCTTCCGTGCGCTCAACGTGCGCAACCGGACCGAGGCGGTGGTTGCGGCACAGTCGCTGGCCGAGGCCTGAACCGCCTCCGCGTTCCCTATTCCTCCACGTCCGCGGTGCCGCCCTGCACCGCATCCACGCGCTGCATGTTCTCGAGCAGCCTCAGCAGGTAGTGCAGCGTGTGCGCGATGTCGTTGACCGAGAAGCCCGCCAGCGCCTGCTCGTAGTAGCCGTGGATCTTCGGCTGCGCCTCCACCAGCCAGACGTGCCGCCCCGAGTCGGTCATCGTCACCAGCCGTGAGCGCCGGTCGCGTCCATCGGGCGTGATGCGCAGGTGGCCGTCGCGCTCCATCCGGCCCAGCAGGCCGGACAGGTTCTGCCGGCTCACCTTCAGATAGCGCGCGAGGTCGCCCACGCTCATGCCGTCGGCCACCGCCTTGCGCGACAGCGCGCCCAGCACCGCCCACTGCTGGGTGGTCAGGCCTTCCTCCTCGACGGCCTTTGTCCCGGTTTTATGCAACATGTTGGCGCTTTGGTAGAGCCGAAAGAAGACCCGATTTGCGAGTTCCATTCGGGCTGATGCGTCAGTTTCAATAGGGATAACCATGGTCTTCTTGCGAGTTTGGAGGGTGTCGGGGCGCCTGCCAAACTCCTATGATACGTAAATACATTGACGTATTCGTGAGGAGGTCGGCCGACTGGTCGATCGACGATACCAAGCTTCAACTGGAGAACCCATGCAGAGATTCGAAGGAAAGACCGTGGCCGTGACCGGCGGCGGCGGCGGCATCGGCGGCGCGACCTGCCGACGGTTCGCGAGCGAAGGCGCCCGCGTCGCGGTGCTCGACCTGAACCCGGACGCGGCGCGGCAGGTGGCCGATGCCATCCGTGCGGCCGGCGGCCAGGCGCAGGCCTTTCGCTGCGACATCACCGACCGGGCCAGCGTGGACGCGGCGGTCGCGGCCGTGGAGGAGAGCCTCGGCCCGATCGACGTGCTGGTGAACAACGCCGGCTGGGACGTGTTCCGGCCCTTCACCAGGACCGAGCCCGCGCAGTGGGACAAGCTCATCGCCATCAACCTCACCGGTGCGCTGCACATGCACCACGCGGTGCTGCCCGGCATGGCTGCGCGCAAGGCGGGGCGCATCGTCAACATCGCGTCCGACGCGGCGCGTGTGGGCTCGTCGGGCGAGGCGGTCTACGCGGCCTGCAAGGGCGGCCTGGTCGCCTTCTCCAAGACCATCGCGCGCGAGCATGCGCGGCACGGCATCACGGTCAACGTCGTGTGTCCCGGGCCGACCGACACGGCGCTGTTCGCCGACTACAAGGAAGGCGCCGGCAATCCCGAGAAGCTCATGGAAGCCTTCACCCGCGCGATCCCGCTCGGGCGCATCGGCCAGCCCGACGACCTGCCCGGCGCGATCGCGTTCTTCGCGAGCGACGACGCCGGCTTCATCACCGGCCAGGTGCTCAGCGTGTCCGGCGGCCTGACCATGAATGGCTGAAGCACCGCACGCCACGACACACCACAACACACGCAAGGAGATCTGAATGGAATTCGACGACATCCTCTATGAACTGCGCAACGGCGTGGCCTGGATCACCATCAACCGCCCGGACAAGATGAATGCGTTCCGCGGCCAGACCTGCGACGAGCTGATCCGCGCATTGAACCGCGCGGGCTACAACCGCAGCGTGGGTGCGATCGTGCTGGCGGGCGCCGGCGAGCGCGCCTTCTGCACGGGAGGCGACCAGTCGGCGCACGACGGCAACTACGACGGCCGCGGCACCATCGGCCTGCCGATGGAGGAACTGCACGACGCCATCCGCAACGTGCCCAAGCCGGTGATCGCGCGCGTGCAGGGCTTCGCCATCGGCGGCGGCAACGTGCTGTGCACGATCTGCGACCTGACGATCTGCTCCGAGAAGGCCGTCTTCGGCCAGGTCGGCCCGAAGATGGGTTCGGTGGATCCGGGCTACGGCACCGCCTTCCTGGCCCGCGTGGTGGGCGAGAAGAAGGCGCGCGAGATCTGGTACCTGAACCGGCGCTACAGCGGTGCCGAGGCGGTGGCCATGGGCCTCGCGAACGCGGTCGTGCCGCATGACCAGCTCGATGCCGAGGTGCAGCGCTGGGCCGAGGAGATCTGCGAGCGCAGTCCCACGGCCATTGCGATCGCCAAGCGCAGCTTCAACGCCGACACCGCGCACCAGGCCGGCATCGCGGGCATGGGCATGTATGCGCTCAAGCTCTACTACGACACGGAGGAATCGCGCGAGGGCGTCAAGGCATTGGCGGAGCGGCGCAAGCCCGACTTCCGCAAGTACGCGAAGTAGCCGCGACAAGGCGCAGCGATGAACCCCTACATCGACGACGACCTCGCCACGCTGGCAGAACATGCGCGCCGCTTCGCGGTCGGGCGCGTGGCACCCGGTTTCCTGGAGCGCGACCGCACCCGCGTGCTCGACCGCGCACTGATGCGCGAGATGGGCGAGATGGGCTTCATCGCCCCCGAGCTGCCGGAGGCGCACGGCGGCCAGGGGCTGGGCTCGCTCGCGGCCGGCGTGATCCACGAGGAGATCGCGCGCGCCGACCTGAGCCTGAGCTACATCAACCTGCTGGCCTCGCTGAACGGGCAGATCCTGTCGGCGCACGGCCGGCCCGACGTGGCCGCGCCCTGGCTGCGCAAGCTCACGCGCGGCGACGCGCTGCTGGCCATCGCGCTGACCGAGCCGCGCGGCGGGTCCGACGCGGCCAACCTGCGGCTGCGCGTGGAGCGCGTCGGCAACGACTACGTCATCAACGGCGAGAAGACCTCGATCTCGGCGGCCGACCAGGCCGATGCGGTGGTCGTGTTCGGACGCACCGGCACGGTCGAGGCGGGCGCGCATGGCGTGACCGCGCTGCTGGTGCCGACCGACGTGCCAGGTCTCACGCGCAACCGTTTCGACTGCCACGGCCAGCGTGCCATCGGACGCGGCTCGCTGTTCTTCGAGAACGTGCGCGTGCCGGCCGACCACCGGCTCGGCGAGGAGAACAAGGGCTTCGTGCAGGTGATGCAGGGCTTCGACTTCTCGCGTGCGCTGATCGGGCTGCAGGTACTGGCGGTGGCGCGCATCGCGCTCGACGAGACCTGGGACTACGTGGCGCAGCGCGAGGCCTTCGGCAAGCCGCTGTCGGCGTTCCAGGGCGTGTCGCATCCGCTGGCCGACTTCGACACCCAGGTCGAGGCCGCGCGCCTGCTGTGCCTGCAGACGCTGTGGCTGAAGGACCGTGGCGCGCCGCACACGGCCGAGGCCGCGATGTGCAAGTGGTGGGCGCCCAAGCTCGCCTACGACGCCATCCACCAGTGCCTGCTGATGTTCGGCCACGGCGGCTACGACCGCGGGCCGATGGAGCAGCGGCTGCGCGACGTGCTGGGCTTCCAGATCGGCGACGGCACGGCCCAGATCATGAAGACCATCGTGGCGCGCACGCGGGCCGGACGCACCGCCGTGCCGGCCTGAAACGGCTGGCCCTCACACAGAACAACGACAGGAGACAACGACCATGGAATTCGACGCCGTACTGCTGCCTCCGCGCCGCGCGCGCATGGTGGCGCAAGGCCTCTGGCACGACCGCACCATCAACCAGGAGCTCGACGCCTGCATCGCCGCGTGTCCCGACAAGACCGCGTTGACCGCGCTGCGAATGGAAGACGGCGCGACCGATCGTTTCACGTACCGCGAGCTCGGCCGCATGGCCGATCGCATCGCCGTCGGCCTGGCCCGGCTCGGCGTGCGGCGCAACGACGTGGTGGCCTGCCAGCTGCCCAACTGGTGGCAGTTCACCCTGACCTACCTCGCGTGCTCGCGCATCGGCGCGGTGATGAACCCGCTGATGCACATCTTCCGCGAGCGCGAGCTGTCCTTCATGCTGCGGCATGGCGAGGCGAAGGTGCTGATCGCGCCGGCCCGCTTCAGGGGCTTCGATTTCGAGCAGATGGCGATGGGCCTGAAGGCCGGCCTGCCGGACCTGGCGCACGTCGTGATCGTCGGCGGCAGCGGTGCCGACAGCTTCGACGCACTGCTCTCAGGCCCGGCCTGGGAGGACGCGCCCGATGCGCCCGACATCCTGCAGGCGAGCCGGCCAGGCCCGGACGACGTGACGCAGCTGATCTACACCTCGGGCACCACCGGCGAGCCCAAGGGCGTGATGCATTCGGCCAACTCGCTGATGGCCAACATCGTCCCGTATGCGCAGCGGCTGGGGCTCGGCGCCGACGACGTGGTGCTGATGGCCTCGCCGATGGCGCACCAGACCGGCTTCATGTACGGCCTGATGATGCCGCTGATGCTCCGCGCGTCGGCGGTGCTGCAGGACGTGTGGGAGCCGAAACAGGCGATCGCGCTGATCAATGCGGAGCGTGCGAGCTTCACCATGGCCTCGTCGCCCTTCCTGTCGGACCTGGCGCGCACGGTGGCCGAGAGCGGCGTCGCGGTGCCGACACTGCGTGCGTTCCTGTGCGCGGGTGCGCCCATTCCGGGGCCGCTGGTCGAGCAGGCGCGCAGCGCGCTCGGCGCGAAGATCGTGTCGGCCTGGGGCATGAGCGAGAACGGTGCCGTCACGCTGACGCGGCTCGACGACGACGACGAGCGTTCGGTCCAGACCGACGGCTGTCCGCTGCCGGGCGTCGAGCTCAAGGTGGTCGATGTCGACGGCCGCGCACTGCCGGCGGGCGAGATCGGCAAGCTGATGTTGCGCGCGTGTTCGAACTTCGGCGGCTACCTCAAGCGGCCGCAGCTCAACGGCACCGATGCCGACGACTGGTTCGACACCGGCGACCTGGCGCGGCTCGATGTGCGCGGCTACGTGCGCATCGCGGGGCGTACCAAGGACGTGATCATCCGCGGCGGCGAGAACATCCCGGTGGTGGAGATCGAGTCGCTGCTGTATCGCCATCCGGCGATCGCGATGGCGGCGATCGTGGCCTACCCGGACGAGCGGCTCGGCGAGCGCGCCTGCGCGGTGGTCGTGCCGCGGCCGGGTCAGGCCGTCGACCTGCCGTCGATCGTCGACTTCCTGAAGGCCCAGAAGGTGGCCGTGCAGTACATACCGGAGCGGCTCGTGCTGCGCGACGCGATGCCGTCGACGCCGTCCGGAAAGATCCAGAAGTTCAAGCTGCGCGAGCTGCTGCAGGCCGAAGCCGCAGGGCGCGCCGCCGCCGCCAGGGCCGATTGAAGCGCGCGGGTGCCCCGCGAGCGCTCCGGTGCTTGCGCGCGCGACCTGCCAGCGTGGCGGGCCGGGGTGCCGACTACAACAACGG
>CAIQMJ010000351.1 GCA_903872875.1 uncultured Variovorax sp. | reverse complement strand
GCCGACATGCGCAGCGCGACCTTCGGCGGCACGCCCGGGCAGCCCGTCGTCACCGCCCGCGTGCCCGAGGCCGCGATGAAGGCGATGGCGGCGCGCATCGGCCAGTCGCTGCCGGTCGGCAACGAAGGCGCCGGCCGGGTCGTGAAGGCGGGCAGCTCGCCCGAGGCGCAAGCGCTTCTCGGCAAGACGGTCGCGGTGCTGGGCGGCGAGATGTACGCGCAGTACCGGACCATCGCTGTCGCGCAATGCCTGCTCTTGCCTGCGGGTGCGACGGCAGCGGACGGCGCGTCGTGCTTCGTCAATCCGCTGACCGCCCTCGGCATGGTCGAGACGATGCGGCGCGAGGGCCACAAGGCGCTGGTGCACACGGCCGCAGCGTCCAACCTCGGCCAGATGCTCAACCGCATCTGCCAGGCAGACGGCATCGGCCTGGTGAACATCGTGCGCAAGCCTGAGCAGGCGCAGTTGCTCGCCTCGCAGGGCGCGCGCTACGTGTGCGATGCCAGCTCACCCGGCTTCACCGAGGCCCTGACCGACGCATTGGCCGCGACGGGCGCCACCATCGCCTTCGACGCGACCGGCGGCGGCACGCTGGCCGGACAGATCCTCGCCTGCATGGAAGTGGCGCTCAACCGCAACGCCAAGGAATACAGCCGCTACGGCTCGACCACGCACAAGCAGGTCTACCTGTACGGCGGACTCGACACCCGGCCGACCGAGTTCACGCGCAGCTTCGGCATGGCCTGGGGCATGGGCGGCTGGCTGCTGTTCCCCTTCATGCAGAAGGTCGGCCCGGAGGTCGTTCAGAAGCTCAAGGCGCGCGTCGCCGCGGAGCTGAAGACCACCTTCGCGAGCAGCTATGCCGGCGAGGTCTCGCTGGCCGGCATGCTGCAGCCCGACGCGATCGCGGTCTACAACGCACGCTCGACCGGCGCGAAGTACCTGGTCAATCCGGCCAAGGACGTCGCGCCGTTGCCGGGGCTCTGAGCACGGCCGGCGCACCGCCGACGCCACCGACGCCATGGCCTACGCGCGCCGCACGGTGTTCGACAGCCCGCTGCTCGGCTGGCACCAGGTGCAGCTCGACGGCGCCCACCCGGCCTGGAGCGACGACTACCGCGTCGCCGGCTTCAGCCTGCTGCTGCCGGTGGACCTGTCCTTCGAATGCCGCATCGGCGACGGCGCCTTTGTCTGCGACCCGGCTTCTGCACTGTGGCTCTCGCCGGACCATGGCTATCGGCTGCGGCGCCCATGGGCGCGCCAGCGCAGCACGCTGCTGACGCTGGTCGAAGACCCGGGGTTCGTCGGGCGCTCGCCATTGCCGCTCGGGCTGCAGGCCGACCTGGGCCGCTGGGCATGCGCCGTCGCCGCACGGACGATGGAAGCGCTCCACGTCGAGGAAGGGCTGGCACGCTGGATCGACACGCTGCGTTCCATCGCCGACGACGGGGCGCAACATCAGCAACGGTTCCATCGCGCGGTCGAGCGGGCACGCGAACACATCGCTGCCGACCCCAGCCGCGGCGACACGCTGACCGACATCGCGCGCGCCGCGAGCTGCTCGGCTTTTCATCTGGCGCGGCGCTTCCGCCAGCAGACCGGCCAGAGCCTGCACGGCTTCCGCACGCAGTTGCGGATGACGGCCGCGCTCGATCGCCTGCGCCAGGGCGAGCAGGACCTGAGCGCGCTCGCCGCCGACCTCGGCTATGCAAGCCACAGTCATTTCACCGGCGTGTTCCGCCGCAACTTCGGCCGCACACCAGGCCAACTGCGCACGAATCTGGCAGCGCCCGTCCACACCTGAGGCCAGACTGGCGGTTCCCTTGTCGGAGCCCTGCCTTGATCTCTTCCCGTCTTGCCGTCGGCCTGCTGGCCGGCATCGCCTCCGCCCTGATCGGCGGCCTCTGGCAGGTGGTGACGCGCCAATCGACCACCACCACCATCGCGCCGGCCGACCTCGCACTGCTGCGCTACCTGATCCCGGCGCTGCTGCTGTGGCCGCTCTGGCGACGCACCGGCCTGCTGCCGCGCAGCGTGCCGCGCCACCTGCTGCTCGGCATGGTGCTCGGCGCGGGATTGCCCTTTGGCCTGATCGCGATGAGCGGCACGCGCCTTGCGCCGGCCGCGCACATGGGGGTGCTGATGGCAGGCGCGTCGCCGCTGTTCGCCGCGCTCTTCGCGTGGGCACTCTGGCGCGACCGCCCGGACCGCTGGCGCACGCTGGGCCTGGGCTGCATGGCCGGCGGCGTGCTGCTGCTGGGCGGCGGCTCGCTGACCGATTCATTCAACGGCTCGGCCGGCGGCATGGCGACGGCCGGCGCCTGGCGCGGCGACCTGCTTTTCCTGACGGCCGCAGCGCTGTGGGCCGGCTTCACGCTGTGCTTCCGGCGCAGCGGGTTGACGGCGTGGCAGGGCGCCGCCGTCGTCAATGCCTGGTCGGCCGTGCTGCTGTTGCCCTGGCTGCTGTGGCGCGGCGAGTTGCGGCTGTTCGAAGCGCCCCTGCGCGACCTGCTGTGGCAGGCCGCCTGGCAAGGCGTGGTGGCCGGATTGCTGGGCCTGGCCATCTTCGGCGTGGCCATCGGACGCCTGGGCGCCGCACGCGCCGCCGCGTTCGGTGGACTCGCGCCGGTGATCTCGGCCCTGGGCGGCTGGTGGTGGCTGGGCGATGCGCTGGCGCCACTCGACTGGCTGGCCGTCGCGCTCGCGCTGGTCGGCGTCGCTCTGGCCAGCGGCGTCGTGCAGGCAAGGCAGAATTCCAGCGGTCAACCACCGCACAAGGAACCACGCCATGACTGACGTCCACGACGCGACCGACCGCGAACTCGTCCTGACCCGCCTCATCCGCGCCACGCCCGACAAGCTGTTCCGCGCCTGGACCGAACCGGCGCTGCTGGTGCAGTGGTTCACGCCGAAGCCCTGGACCGTCGCGTCCGCCCAGGTCGACCTGCGCCCAGGCGGCAGCAGCCTGATCGTGATGCGCGACCCGGACGGCAACGAGTACCCCAATCCCGGCGTGTACCTCGAAGTGGTGCCCAACGCCAGGCTGGTCGCGACCGATGCCTACACCGAGGCCTGGGTGCCGTCGGCCAAGCCCTTCATGACGCTGATCCTGACCTTCGAGCCCGAAGGCGATGCGACCCGCTACACCGCCCGCGCACGCCACTGGACGAAGGAAGACCGCGAAGCCCACGAGAAAATGGGCTTCCACCAGGGCTGGGGCATTGCGACGGACCAGCTGGAAGCGCTGGTCGCGACGCTGTAGTTCGACACGTCCGAGGCCACCGGCCGCCTGGCACGACCGGCCTGCCGGATCACTCGCCCGGCACCGTCTCCAGGTCGGCCAGCCAGACCACCGCTTCCGAATCGCTCGGCGCACGCCAGTCACCGCGCGGCGACAGCGAGCCGCCCGAGCCAACCTTCGGCGCATTCGGCACGCAGGAGCGCTTGAACTGGCTGGTCTTGAAGAAGCGCCACAGGAAGGTGCCCAGGTGCTTGCGGATCGCGGGCAGCGCGTATTCGTTGCGCGCGCCCTCGCCTTCCATGCCGTCGGGCCAGCCCCCCTGCGCGCGGTCGTGCCACGCGATGTACGCCAGATAGGCCACCTTGCTCGGCTTGAAGCCGTAGCGCAGCGTGTAGTACAGATGGAAGTCCTGCAGCTCGTACGGTCCGATCGTGTCCTCGGTCTTCTGGCCGGGCTGTGCCGCCACGTCGAGCGCGTCGTAGGGCACCAGTTCCGGACTGACTTCGGTGTCGACGATCGCATGCAGCACCGTGCTGCCCTCGCCGCCCAGCACCCGGCTGTCGGCGACCCAGCGCACCAGGTGCTTGATCAGCGTCTTGGGCACGCTCGCGTTCACGTTGTAGTGCGACATGTGGTCGCCCACGCCGTAGGTGCACCAGCCGAGCGCGAGCTCGCTCAGGTCGCCGGTGCCGACGACGATCGCGTTGTGGAAGTTGGCGAGGCGAAACAGGTGGCTGGTGCGCTCGCCGGCCTGCACGTTCTCGAAGGTGATGTCGTACTGCGGCACGCCGTCGCCGTACGGATGGCCGAGATCGGCCAGCATCTGGCGGCAGCTCGGGCGGATGTCGATCTCGCGCGCCGTGCACCCGATCGCGGCCATCAGCTGGTGCGCCTGCTGCAGCGTGCGTCCGCTGGTCGCGAAGCCCGGCATCGTGAAGCCGAGGATGTTGGCGCGCGGCCGGCCGAGCCGGTCCATCGCCTGCGCGCAGACCAGCAAGGCATGCGTCGAATCGAGCCCGCCCGAAACGCCGATCACGACCTTCTCGATGCCGCTGGCTTCCAGCCGCTGTACCAGCGACTGCACCTGGATGTTGAAGACTTCCTGGCAGCGCTCGTCGCGCCGCGCGCTGTTGGACGGCACGTACGGAAAGCGCTCCACCCGGCGCAGCAGGCCGTTCGGCACCGTGGCCGGTACCGCCAGGTCGAACTCGACCGTGCGCCAGCCCGACAGCTCGGCGTGGTGCTTGTGCGCCGATACGCCGAAGCTGTTCTGCCGCATGCGCTCGCGCGACATGCGTTCCAGATCGACGTCGGCCGAGATCAGGTTCGACGTGTTGCTGAAGCGCTGGCTCTCGGCCAGCAGGTCGCCGCTCTCGTAGATCAGCGCCTGGCCATCCCAGGCCAGGTCGGTGGTCGATTCGCCGATGCCGGCCGACGAGTACAGGTAGGCCGCCAGGCAGCGCGCCGACTGCATGCTCACCAGGCTGTGGCGATAGTCGGCCTTGCCGATCGTCACGTTCGAGGCCGACAGATTGACCAGCACCGTCGCACCCGCCAGCGCCGCATAGCTCGAGGGCGGTATCGGCACCCAGACGTCCTCGCAGATTTCGACATGCACCTTGAGCAGCGGCAGCTGGCGCGCCTGGAAGATCAGCTCGGTGCCGAAAGGCACGCGGCTGCCGCACAGCGTGATCTCGGTGGCCAGGGCGCTGTCGGCCGCGGCGAACTGGCGCCCTTCGTAGAACTCGCCGTAGTTCGGCAGATAGGTCTTGGGCATCACGCCCAGCAGCCGGCCGCCCGCGACCAGCGCCGCGCAGTTGAACAGCCGATGGTCCAACCGCAGCGGCAGGCCGACGATGGCCAGCGCGCCGATGTCCTTCGACGCATCGACCACCTGCTGCAGCGCGGCTTCGCAGGCGTCGAGCAGCGCCGCCTGGTGGAACAGGTCGTCGCAGGTGTAGGCCGATATGCCCAGCTCCGGGAACGCGACGACGACGGAACCCGTGCCCGCCGCCTCGCGGTACATCGCGATGGTTTCGGCGGCATTGAACACCGGGTCGGCCACCCGGTTGCGCGGCACCGCGACCGCCACGCGCGCGAAGCCATGGCGGTAGGGATTGAGAAACGCGGCTCTGGCGGCTTCGGCGACTTCGGTCACTTGCTTTCCTTCTTTGCGGACATACGGACTTGCGGACTCGCGCAGCCCGGTCGGACATTCGACTCAGGGGGTCCGATTGTCTCGCCCCGCGATTGTCCCGTCGTCCACAAAATCCGTCCCGGCCAGGGTTGTACGCCGATACGCACGCTCCACTGCCTACGCGGCGAGAAGGACCGGCCCTACAGCCTTGCGCCGCCTCCAGCCGGTACACCACGGGAGATGCCCGGTTGTCGTCCCGGGACCTTCCGGAGACCGAATTCGATGGCGCGAACGCCCCGCACACCCGCCCGCATTGCAAAGCCTCGGCCGCCCGGCGTGTTCGAGCCCACCATGGCATGCGCTGGCGGACGACCGGCCAGGCTGCTGCGCGAGGTGTTCGGCCTGCAGCAGTTGCGGCCCGGCCAGGCCGAAGTGATCGGTCGCGTGCTGGCCGGCCGGTCGACGCTGGCCGTGATGCCCACCGGCGCCGGCAAGTCGTTGTGCTACCAGTTGCCGGCGCTGCTGCTGGAAGGCCGGACGGTGGTCGTGTCGCCGCTCATCGCGTTGATGAAGGACCAGTGCGAGAAGCTGGAAGCCCAGGGCGTCGCCGCGGTGCAGCTCAACAGCCAGCTTGGCACCGATGAACTTCGCAGCGCCGAACGCGCCATTGCCGACGGCTCGGCCCGCATCGTGCTCACCACCCCGGAACGCCTGGCCGATCCGGCTTTCCTCGCGCTGCTCAACACCCATCCGACGGCCCTGCTTGCCGTCGACGAGGCGCATTGCATCTCGCAATGGGGCCACGACTTCCGCCCGGCCTTCATGGAGATCGGCCCGGCCCGCAAGGCGCTCGGCCAGCCGACCGTGCTGGCGCTCACCGCGACGGCAGGCGACGAAGTCGCAGCCGACGTGATGACACGGCTCGGCATCCCGAAAGCCGGCCTTATCGATACCGGCAGCTACCGCGCCAACCTGCGCTACGCGGTCGAACAGGCGACCACCGAGGCCGACAAGCTGGAGCGCGCCATCACGCTGGTGCGCGAGAGCGAAGGCAGCGGCATCGTCTATGCCGCGACGGTGAAGGCCGCCGAGCACCTGTGCAATGCGCTGCGCGCGGCCGGCGAGCCGGCGGGCGTGTACCACGGCAAACGGCCGGCTGCAGAGCGGCGCGAGGCGCAGGACGCCTTCATGTCCGGCGCGACGCGGGTGATGGTGGCGACCAATGCGTTCGGCATGGGGATCGACAAGCCCGACATCCGCTTCGTGCTGCATTACCAGATGCCGGCCGCGCTCGACGCCTACTACCAGGAGTCCGGCCGGGCCGGACGCGATGGCCAGCCGGCGCATTGCACGCTGTTGTTCCTGCCGAAGGACATCGCGGTCCAGAAGTTCTTCCTCGCCGGCGGCTATCCGGAAATGTCGGACATCGAAGCCGTCTGCCGCGTGCTGCTGCGCGAGCCGGCAGGCGCCGCCGGCTGGACGCCGCTTGCCATCCAGCAGCGTGCCGAACGGCCTCGCACCAAGGTGCAGTCTGTCCTGAATTTGCTTCGGCAG
>CAIQMJ010000350.1 GCA_903872875.1 uncultured Variovorax sp. | reverse complement strand
ACCGATCGCGGCTAGAGCGCGGCGCAGGTCGCTATCCAGGGCGTCGTGCAGCCGGACTGCTGCTCGCGCTTCATGCAAGGCCGCTTCGAACTCGCCTGCCACACGCACCAGCGTCGCCGAACCACGCTGACTTTCGAAGGCGTTTTCGTTGTGCCGTACGTAGGCGGCGTATCCCGAAAGCAGCGCCTCACCGGCTGCGACAACGCCGCGAACATGTGCTGCGTGTGGTCCCACAAGCCGGGCATGCCGCGCGACCTGATCGACCGTGATAGAGGCCACCTGAGTCAACATGTTCCGAACGCCACGCATGCACGCGTGGCGCAGGCCAGCAGACTGATCGCGGTCAACTTCATCGCTGGCGCCCAGCAGGTAGTCGAGACTGGTCCCGTACAACTCGGCGCACTTGAGCAGTTCGCTCATCGGGGCGAGGCGGCGGCCGAACTCCCATTGGTTCAACTGGCCCGGGGTCGAATATCCGAGATGCTCGGCAGCCTCGGCCTGCGCAAGACCGCTCAGTTCGCGAGCCTTGCGAAGACGCGGTGCGATGATTCGACGCAGGCGTGCGTTCGCGCCGGAGCGCTCGATGCCGGTGGCCTCATCAACGCTCACCGCTGCCGGGCTGGCGTGGCCTCCCTTGGCATCATTCGATGCGGGCACGGCTGACTCGGTTTTCACCAGAGCGGCGAACATGCCCACCGACTGCATGTTGGGCGTTGTGACTTCGGCCAAGCCGACGGCGGCACTGCCGTTCATGACCGCGCTCAAGCGGCACCGCCTTCGATCACGCCGAGAACCGGACGATCAATCCGAGAGACGCCTGCTGCCCATTCTTGAGGCGTAGCGTGGGAGTCGCACCACTGATGCGCTTCAGGGCCCTCCGCGGCGCCGCAGCCGTTCATGCAAACCCCATGCTTTTCGATGCCGCCGTCCGCCGACCACTCGGCGTCGCGGCGTCCGTCGTGAGCACATGAAGAACAGGATCGGGAAATGTGAATGCGATGCTCTGTAGGCTCGCTGCGCTGACCATAGGCGCCGATGGTGTACGTCCGAAAGACGTGATGTGTTTTGGGTCGTGCGGACATGAGTGTTCTCAGTTGACGGTGATGGTTCAGGCGCCGAGACGGGCTGCGCTTTGTTGCGCGACGTAGATCGCCGTGTTGGCCGAGGCATTGGCCACGAACTCAAGATGACGATCACTGGCTTCCAGTGCCGCGGCGCTGAGCACGGCACAGAGCGTGTCGATATCCGCGAAGTCGACCGTCAGGTAGGTGCCGCGCCTGCCGCGCGCGGCAGCAACCGACACCTCGACACCGCCGAAGCGGTTGGTCTTGATCGTGGCTTCGAACGGACGGGCAGATTCGTCGTAGCGCTGGCCGCGCAGCGTCAGCGTGTGGGCGATAGGGATTGGGTTGTTCGGGGTCAAGTCGTCGGTCATGGTCAAGCTCCCGTCGCATTGCGGATGAAGTGCGGCTCGTTGCCAGCCGCGCCGCGCCGCGCGGTCGGGCGGTAACTAGACCAATCGAAGGAAACCCAGCGAGCGTTCTCCGTCAGGCGATCGAAAACGCGGTCACCGACGAAACCACGAAAGCCGGTCTTGTCTTGGTTGGTCAGAAGGATCGTCGGCCGCATTTCGCTGTAGCGTCGATCAAGAACCTCGAAGATCAGGTT
>CAIQMJ010000349.1 GCA_903872875.1 uncultured Variovorax sp. | reverse complement strand
CATCACAACTGAACCGACCGCAACCGCAGGGCGTTGCTGACGACGCAGATCGAGCTCATGCTCATGGCCACGCCCGCCAGCATTGGATTGAGCAGCCAGCCGCAAACGGGATAAAGCGCCCCGGCCGCGATCGGAATGCCGAGGCCGTTGTAAATGAACGCGAGGAAGAGGTTCTGCTTGATGTTGCGCAACACGGCGCGGCTGAGGTGTCGCGCCTTCACCAGGCCGCGCAGGTCGCCCTTGACCAGGGTGATCTGCGCGCTGTTCATGGCCACATCGGTGCCGGTGCCCATCGCGATGCCAACGTCGGCCTTGGCGAGCGCCGGGGCGTCGTTGATGCCGTCGCCCGCCATGGCCACTACGCGGCCCTCCTTCTGCAGCCGCTCGATCAGCATGAGCTTGTCGGCCGGCTTGACTTCGCCGTGGACCTCATCGATACCGAGCCGCGTGCCCACCGCCTTCGCGGTGGTCAGGCCATCGCCGGTGGCCATGATGACGCGCAGGCCGGCTGCCTTGAGCCCGGCCAGCGCTTCGGGCGTACTGGCCTTCACCGGGTCGGACACCGCCAGCAGGCCGGCCAGCCGTCCCTCCACGGCCAGGTACATCACGCTCGCGCCTTCACCACGCAGCGCTTCGGCTTGCGGCACCAACTGCTCGACCGCGACGCCTGCTTGTTCCATCAGCACGGTGTTGCCCAGTGCGAGCTGATGCCCGGCCACCTGCCCGCGCACGCCGATGCCGGAGCCGGACTCGAAGTTCTCAGGCTTGTCGAGCGCCAGGCCCCGGGTGCGCGCGGCCTGCACGATGGCCTCCGCCAGCGGATGCTCGCTGCCCCGGTCGAGGCTGGCCGCCAGGCGCAGCACCTCCTCGGCGGTGAACCCTTCGGCCGGCACGGCACGGTCGAAGGCGGGATGGCCTTCGGTCAGCGTGCCGGTCTTGTCGATGACCAGCGTGTCGACCTTGCGCAGGTTCTCGATCGCCGCCGCGTCGCGGAACAGCACGCCCTGGGTCGCGCCGCGGCCGGTGGCGACCATGATCGACATCGGCGTGGCCAGCCCCAGCGCGCAGGGGCAGGCGATGATCAGCACCGACACTGCGTTGATCAGGCCGAACACCCAGGATGGCTGCGGGCCGAAAAAGCCCCAGACGAAGAATGTCGTGATCGCGATGGCGACGACGACCAGCACGAAATAGCCGGCCACCACGTCGGCCATGCGCTGCATCGGCGCCTTGGAGCGCTGGGCCTGGGCCACCATCTGGACGATCTGTGACAGCACGGTCTCCGAGCCGATGCGCTCGGAGCGCATGACCAGCGCGCCGCTGGTGTTGAGCGTGGCGCCGATGAGCTTGTCGCCCTCGCGCTTGCTGACGGGCACGGGTTCGCCGGTCAGCATCGACTCGTCCACGGCGCTGCCGCCCTCGACCACCACGCCGTCGACCGGCACTTTTTCGCCGGGGCGGATGCGCAGCAGGTCGCCGACATGCACGTGGGTCAGCGGCACGTCCTCCTCGCTGCCGTCCGCGCCGATGCGGCGCGCGGTCTTGGGCGCCAGGCCCAGCAGCGACTTGATCGCCGCCGAGGTCTGCGAGCGGGCCTTGAGTTCGAGCACCTGCCCGAGCAGGGTCAGGGAGATGATGACAGCAGCGGCCTCGAAGTAGACGCCGACCCGGCCCATGGACATGAACGAGGCTGGAAACACCTCGGGCGCGATGGTCGCCACCACGCTGTAGACGAAGGCCGCGCCGGTGCCCAGGCCGATCAGCGTCCACATGTTCGGGCTGCGGTGGATCACCGACAGCCAGCCGCGCGAGAAGAAGGGCCAGCCGGCCCACAGCACGATCGGCAACGACAGCACCAGCTCCACCCAGCTCTGCGTGGCCATGTCCATCAGGTGCAGTCGCTCGCCCGCCATCGCCAGCGCCAGCACGACCAAGGTCAGTGGCAACGTCCACCAGAAGCGCCGGGAGAAATCGCGCAACTCGGGGTTGTCGTCGTCGAGGTCCGGCAGCAGCGGCTCAAGGGTCATGCCGCACTTGGGGCAGGCGCCGGGATGATCCTGACGGATTTCCGGATGCATTGGGCAGGTATAGAGCGTGCCAAGGGGCATGGCCTTCTGCAATTGCGCGGATGTCGCTGTTGATGCAGGCACACTCGGTTCATGATGATGGTCGTGATGCGAATGGCTGACCGCGTCACCACCGGCGCCTGCGGCTTTGCCACGAGGAACTTGCCCTGAAGGCGCGAGTTCAAGGGTCATCCCGCACTTGGGGCAGGCGCCAGGGTGATCCTGGCGGATTTCCGGATGCATTGGGCAGATGTAGACAGGGCCTGCGGAAACCGCTGCCAATCCAGTGTCGGCGGCATCTCTTGCGTACTGTGTCGGAGTGGCCTCGAACTTGGCCTTGCAGCGTGCGCTGCAGAAGTAGTAAGTCTGTCCTTGGTAGGACGTCCGATGTTCGGAGTCCGCGTTGACGCGCATGCCGCAAACGGGATCTGTCAAGGTTGCGCCAGCCAGCGACGCCTGGCCTTGTCCATGACCATCGTGTCCACTGGCGTGCACGTGATGACCATGGGTGTGCGGCACTGGGTCGCTCGACAGCGGTGGTCCGTGCTGCGGGCGATCCTGTTCGTGCGGTGTCTTCGGGGGCTGGCTCATGATGGTTTCTCTTGGTCTTTGAAGGCCGGCAATGGGTGGCTTGGAGCCCCGTCAGGGCGTGCCGGGCTGCCTCTCATCCGCAGCAGCAGCGCCGAGGGCTGTTATCGCTGTCGGGCGCCCGGCCGGTTGGGAGTGAAGCGGTCGCCACCTGCGCGGGATAGCCAGCCGCTTCCAGCGCAGACACCAGGGCATCGCTGCCTTGAGCGAGATCGCCATGGACGCGCACGTGCCCCGCGTGCAGATCGACGTCTACACCGCTGACACCCGGCAGGGGCTTGAGGGCTTGCGTGACGTGTTTGACGCAAGAGCCGCAGCTCATGCCCTGGACTTCGAGATCGATGGTATTCATGGTCATGTTCTCCGTGGAAGAGATGGTGTAGCGATGGGTGGGGTGCGTTAGGTTGTGCTGGGTTGGCGCCAGCGGGGAATGAACCGCGGCGTGGCTTGCGCATAGCGCTCGAAGTCCGCGCCGAACCGGGTCCGCATCTCGGCTTCTTCCGTCACCGCCAGACGGCCGTACATGATCAGCAGGATCGGGAACATCAGCAGCGTGAGCAGGGTCGGCCACTGCAGCAGGAACCCCAGCAGGATCATCACAAAGGCCACGTACTGGGGATGGCGGATGCGGGCATAGGGGCCGGTCGTGGCCAGGGTGCCCTGGCGCTGCGCGTGGTAGAGCACGTGCCAGGCCGTGGACAGCAGGTAGAAGCCATAGCCGAGCAACACGTAGCTGGCGATGTGCAGCACCCCGAAGTGCGGATCGCCTTTCTCGCCCAGCAGGGTTGACCACAGATGGCCGGCGTCGTGGGAAAGAATGTCGAGGCCGGGATAGCGGGTCTGCAGCCAGCCCGAGAGCAGGTAGATGGTCAGCGGAAATCCGTACATCTCGACGAACAGCGCGACGATGAACGCGGCAAACGCGCTGAAGGTCCGCCAGTCGCGCGCCGTCGCCGGCTTGAAGAAGCTGAAGGCGAACAGAATGAAGATGGCCGAGTTGAAGAACACCAGCAACCACAGGCCGTAGGCGGGTTGATCATGGCTCATGGCTGATCCCCGCGTTGATCGCGTGCTTTGGCATCGCCGCCGGTGTCCTGATTCGGCGTATTGGGAGGCGTACCGGGCGGGGTATGGGACGAATGGTCATGCCCACCATGACCGTGCCCGCCGTGCATGAAGATGTGCATCAGCGGACAGGCCGCCAGCAGCAGAAGGGGCAGATAGCCGACGACATGGGCGGTGTGTTCCTTGATCAGGAAGTAGCCCGCGATCGCACCGATGACGAGCAGGCCAACCCCGTAGCGCGAGCGCCAGAAACGCGGGGAAGATTCGTGCTGGCTGGGGTCATGATCCATGCTGATCGCTCCCTACTTGATGGACGGAGACGGCATGCAATCGGCCATCATGAGCATCATGGTCTGCATCATCTCCGTGCGCTTTTCCATCATTTGATTGCCTGCCGGCATGCCGGAGGGCATGTTGCCTTTCATGCCACCCTTGGCTGCTCCAGCCATGCCGCTCATCATCGACATGCCGTCCTGCATGGTCTTCATGTGTTCGGCCATGAGTGCCTGGCGAGCTTCAGGCGTCTTGGCACTCATCACCTTTTCGTGCATTGCGCGCATAGCCTCCATCTGTGTGTCCATCCGTGAGCTGGTCTCACCGTCCATCGCTGCGCTGGACGCGGTGCTAGGCGTAGCGCTCGCTGAGGCCGCGCTCGCGGGGTGGTGATCCGCGGGACCCGCGGGATCGGCGGCCCACGCCGTGACGCCGGAGAGGGCGCAGGCCGAAGCGATGATGAGGGGGCGAATGAATTTCATGATGTACTTCCTTTGATGATTGAAGTCGGCTGGATGGTCGGTTCCAGATCGCTGTTTGCGTGAGGCATCTGCATTTACTCGACTCAAGAAGCCGTCGCGCTGTCAAGCGGATTCAAAGTACCCAACCAGGCAACCACCAGCAGGATCAGTGTCACGGCACCCGTTTCAAGCGCCAAGCTCTTGAATAACGCACGTTTTGCCGCGGCAACTTGACTGTGCTTCTTTGCGCGCTCAAGCAAGGGTCCCAAACGAAAGCGATTCGCTGCGGCGAGCGAAAGCATGGCGGTGAACAGGCCCAGCTTTACGATCAGCAATGCACCGTAAAGGCTGGACGTCACGCCCTGAAGGGTCGGGCCCACGACAAGCAGATAGTTCACGATGCCGGTGACGATCAGCACTGCGACGATGAGGGTGCCGGCCGTCGAAAAGCCCGTGACGGCACGGCGCAAGAGCAGCAGATGCCGGTAGGCATCGACATCGCCAGGTCGCAGTAGCAATAGCAGGAAGGCGAGAAGCGCACCTACCCAGGCTCCAGCGGCAAGCAGGTGCAGGGTGTCGGCAGCCAGATGAATGCCGCCGCGCGCACCGGTATCCATCGCGCCGTGTCCCGACCAGACAAGCGTGGATAGCGCAATCGCTCCGAGCAACGAGGCGAGAGCCAGACTTACCGTTGGAGATCGCTTGTAGAACCAGGCGCAAAACAGAACGCCCAAGAGTGATGCGATCTTGACCACCCATGCGATGCCCACGCTCGTGCCGGTGATGATCATGCCAAACACATGGCGCTCAAGTTCGCCGACTTCGGTCACGCCGCTCATCGCTTCGGCCAGCAACATCATGCCGGCGGCCGACAGCAAGAGACCGAGGCCAGCGGACCATGAGAGGAGCACCCGAAACCCGAAGACCGCGCGGGCTTCATTTGCGTTGTCCTTCAGCCCGTACAAGGTGAACAATGGCAGGCCGAACAGCAGCATGAGGTTGCCGTAGCTCGCGAAGCGGACAACGATATTGCTCCAGCCCTCCATGGCTCATTTCACCTTGAAGGAGAAATTGCCCGTTATGGGGTGTGTATCGGAGGACACGGCACGCCATTCCACGCGATAGTCCCCTGACATCAGGGTCTTGGCAGGCGTAATCACCATGGTCTTGCCATCTTCACCGCCCGAAACCACGACCTCCACCGGCATGGCCCCGTGGGACATGCCCGGCATGCCGGACATGACCAACTTGGCGCCAGAGAACTGGGTAGTCAAAGTCTCGGAAAAATGCAGCTCGATCTTCGCGGGAACCGCCACTTCGGCGTTCGCTTGCGGATCGGAGGCGAGCAGTTTGGGATGGGCTTGCGCGATGGAGCTGAACAGCAGAACGCTGGCGGTAGTGGCGAAGGTGAGGAGAGGTTTACGGATCGAGAGCATGTTCTTTCTCTGATTGGTTAACGGTGATGGAAAAAGTGTTCGGTGTGTTTGAGCTTTGAGGCGTGTTCGTTAGAACCAGAAGCGAACGCCCGCGACCCAACGAGTCTGTTGTGCACGTTCACCCGAGGCGCGTAGCAGGTCGGCGGTCTTGCCGAAACTGCCGCTGCGCTCCACGCCGATATAGGGCGCGAACTGGCGGCTGACCTCATAGCGCAGGCGCAGCCCGGCCGTGGCGTTCGACAGGCCGCTGCCAATGTCCCGTGCCGGGTCGTCCTTGCCGTAGAGCTGTATCTCGCCGCGCGGCTGCAAGATGAGCTTTTGCGTCAGCAGCAGGTCATAGCTCACCGCGAGCCGCAGCGCCGTCCTGCCGCCGCTGCCGACGTAGGCCGTCGCTTCGACGTCGAACCAGTAGGGCGCCAATCCCTGGATACCCAGCGCCAGCCAGCCGCGATCGGGGCCGGTGCCAGTGTCGTAACGAACGCCCAATTGGGTGTCCCAATACGGGGCGACGGCATGGCCCCACAGCAGTTCCGTGCGCGCGTCCTGCAGCTTGCTGCTGGCCACGTTGCCCTCGGCCTTGACGACCACTTTGTCGAAGTCGCGCCCGAACCAGGCCTGGAGGTCGTAGGCCGTGGCGTTGTCGCCGCCGCGGGTGTAGGTGCGCTCCAGGCGTTCGACCAACAGCGTGCCGAAGCGATGTTCGTCTGCCAAGCTCAGTGCGGGGACTCCGGGCACGGCATAGGCGCCAGCGCCACGGACCAGCCCATCGGCATAGGCATGAGGATCGCGCGCGTCGGCCGGGGCTGCACCGCCTTGCATCTTCATGTCGCCATGGTCCATCGCTGGTGCGGATGCCGGCGCTGATGCCGGCGCAAGCGGGATCGTGCCATGGCCCGCGTGAGGATCTGCCGCGGCAGAGGATGGCAGGGTCGCAGGTGCTGGCGTCGACGCGGCCGCAGCACCGTGTTGCGCCGAATGGTCTTCTTCCTGGCCCGCCTGTGACTGGGCCTGCGCCGGGAAGATCGTCAAGGCTGTCAGTGCCAAGGCCAGCGCGTGAACGTGTGTCGTTTTCATCATCTGGGCATTTCTCTTCATGCGGCGCTCAAGACACCACGACCTCGCGGAACATTCCCGCATCCATGTGGAGCATCAAATGGCAGTGCCAGGCCCAGCGCCCCAGTGCGTCGGCCGTTACCAGGAAGCTGATGCGTTGAGCCGGCTGCACAGGCAGGGTGTGGCGGCGCGCCAGGAAGCGCCCGTCGGGACTCTCTAGTTCGCTCCACATCCCGTGCAGGTGCATCGGGTGCGTCATCATCGTGTCGTTGTGCAGGATGACGCGCAGTCGCTCGCCATGGCGGAAATGCACCGGCGTGGACTGGCCGAAGTCGAGCCCGTCGATCGACCAGGTGTAGCGCTCCATGTTGCCGGTGAGATGCAGCTCGACTTCGCGCTGGGCCCCGCGCGGATCGAGTGGGCCGCCAGGCGTGTGCAGGTCGGCCAGGGTCAGCACGCGCCGACCGTTGTTGCGCAGCCCGATGCCCGGGTCGTCGAGGGCGGTGCGCGCCATGTCCACGCGCATGTCCGTGCCGGGCCCGTACTCGCTGCGGGCGTGCCGCGCCGTGGTGCTAGGCACAGCCAGCGGATTGGAGGTGTCTGCGCCATGCATTGCATGCTGGCCATGGTTCATTCCGGCCATGCCGTTCATGCCCTGCATCGAGCCATGACCCATGCCGGACATGGAACCATGGCCCATATCCGACATTCCACCGCCGGACATGCCGGACATGCCGGACATGCCGGACATGCCGGACATGCCGGACATGCCGGACATGCCGGACATGCCGCCATCGTCCATCGGCCCCATCATGTCGGCCATCGTCAGCCATTCGGCCGTGTCTACCGGTGGCACTGGCGCGGCAAGCCCGGCGCGCACCGCCAGCGTGCCGCGCGCATAGCCCGTGCGGTCCATGGATTGCGCGAAGACGGTGTAGGCGTCGTCGCGCGGTTCGACCACCACGTCGCAGGTTTCACCGGGGCCGAAGCGGAACTCGTCCACCGTGACCGGCTCCACGTCCACGCCGTCGACATGCACGACCTTCAGCTTCAACCCGGGGATGCGCACGTCGTAGAAGGTGCTGCCCGCCCCGTTGATGAAGCGCAGCCGCACGCGCTCGCCGGGACGAAACAGGCCAGTCCAGTTGCCTGCGGGCGTGGTGCCGTTGGCCAGATAGGTCAAGGTCTGCGCCGAGAGGTCCGCCAGGTCGGTCGGGCTCATGCGCATCTGGTTCCACATCTTGCGCTTCTCCAGCGCGGCCGAGAGACCGTCACGCGAAGCGTCGCGAAAGAAGTCCACTGCCGTGGGCTGGTGGTAGTTGTAGTAATTGCTCTGGGTCTTGAGCTTCATGAAAACGCGCATGGGGTCTTCATCCGTCCAGTCCGACAGCAGCACCACGTGGTCGCGGTCAGCGCGGATGTCGGCGCCCTGCGCCGGGTCGATGATGATCGCCCCGTACATGCCAGTGAGTTCCTGGAACCCGGAATGCGAGTGGTACCAGTAGGTGCCGCTTTGTCCGACTTTGAAGCGGTAGGTGAAGGTCTCGCCCGGCGCGATGCCCGCGAAGCTGATGCCCGGCACGCCGTCCATCTGGTACGGAAGGATGATGCCGTGCCAATGGATGGAGGTGGACTCGCGCAGCCGGTTGGTGACGCGGATGGTGACGGTGTCGCCTTCGCGCCAGCGTAGGGTCGGCGCGGGCAGCGAGCCATTGATCGTGGTAGCCAT
>CAIQMJ010000348.1 GCA_903872875.1 uncultured Variovorax sp. | reverse complement strand
TGGCGCTGGGCCAGGCGCTGCAGAACCTGGCTCATCTCCCGCTCGCTGCTCAAGGCATCGAAGGCCGCCGGCAGGGTGCTGTCGAAATCGGTGTGATTCACCTCATCGGGCTCAGCCTCGGCCTCAAACCGCCGCTCAAATTGCTGTGCAAAGGTTTCCAGTCGCGAGGCATCCGGACTGGCAGCACGTGCCCCACGGGCGTTGCCATCGCTGGCCAGGAGGCGCCGCAATTGACCGACCGTGAGAGCACTGGCGTCGTCCGCGTCACGTGCTACCAGCGGACCCGGCAAGGACTGTGGCAATGCATCCAGGTAGAGCGGTGGAGCCCCTGCGCCAACGCGACGGCCTGACGCTGCAGGGCTGCCGGAGGCCACCGAACGCCCCGCCGCAGAACCCGTTGGCACAACCGACCCGCCCTGCCCCAGGCCCGCGCCGCTGACGGGCGCGCTGCCCCGAGCGGAACCGACAACGCCCATGGAGGGAGGGGCCGCGACAGGCAGGACCTCCGGCACATACACGGGTCGGCTGCTGGCCTCCTGCTGGGCCACGGTGTAGAGGGCCGGCTTGATGCCGCGCTGCTTCAGCTTGTGGTTGAGAAAACGGTAGAAATCGTTGAGCTCGGTGCCCAGCAGGCTGCACATCTGCTGCGTCCACACCATGCGCACGGCGGCCGACACCGGCACGCTCTCGAGCGAAGCCTGCAGGGCGCGCAGGTACATCTCGGGGCGAAAGGGGTTGCGGTCAGGGATCACCACCGGCAGGCCCTGCAAGGCGCAGCTCAGGGTGTTGAGTTCGGGCAGCGTGGGATCCACCGCGTGCAGGGTCATCTGCAGGGCGCGCGCCAGCTCGACCCGGCTTTGCACCTGGTCCTCGTCCATCAGCTCCAGTTGGTCGAACTTGAGCTGCATCAGCGACTGGTTCTGGGCTTTCTCCGTGGCGGCCTGAGGCGATGCCATCAGCCCCTGGTTGACCCGGGTCACAAAGCCATCGACCAGCCCCCGTTGATGACGCCCCAACTCATCGATCGCCGCGGTGACCGCGTTGCGGTCGGTGAAGTTGCGCCCGGCGCTCTCGCGATGACGCAGGTTGTGGCGGGTGAAATCGACCAGTTTCTCGATCAGCAGGCGCGCCTCGCGACGCGCGTCTTCCAGGCACTCCTGAAGCACGGCAGAGGGCGGGCTGCTGGGCGGCTGGGCTGACATGGACAGGCTCCTAGGGTACGGCCCGACCCGACACAAAAACGGGGCCATGGGGCCCCGTCATTGTTTCAGTTTTTTACGCTTATTTCAGTGCCTTGAATCGGACACGCTTGGGTTTGGCGCCTTCTTCACCCAGACGCTTCTTCTTGTCGGCTTCGTACTCTTGGTAGTTGCCGTCGAAGAAGGTCCACTGGCTGTCGCCTTCGGCCGCCAGGATGTGGGTGGCGATGCGGTCCAGGAACCAGCGATCGTGGCTGATGACCACCGCGCATCCGGCGAAGTTCTCGAGCGCCTCCTCCAGCGCCCGCATCGTGTTGACGTCCAGGTCGTTGGTCGGCTCGTCGAGCAGGATGACGTTCGCTCCTGATTTCAGCATCTTGGCCAGGTGCACGCGGTTGCGCTCGCCGCCCGAGAGCTGCCCGACCTTCTTCTGCTGATCCGTCCCGGAGAAGTTGAACTTCGAGACATACGCCCGCGTGTTGATCTGCCGGTTGCCCAGCTGCATCGTCTCCTCGCCGCCGGTAATCGCCTTCCACACCGTGTCTTCGGTGCCGAGCGCATCGCGGCTCTGGTCGACGTACGCCAGCTTGACGGTCGGACCCACGCGGAACGTCCCCGCGTCCGGCTGCTCCTGCCCGGTGATCATGCGGAACAGCGTGGTCTTGCCCGCGCCGTTCGGACCGATCACGCCGACGATGCCGCCGGGCGGCAGCGCGAAGCTCATGTCCTCGACCAGCAACTTGTCGCCGTAGCCCTTCTTGACGCCCTTGGCCTCGATGACCAGATCGCCCAGGCGCGGACCCGGCGGCAGGTAGATCTCCAGGTCCTGGCTGCGCGCCTCGCTCTCGCGCGCCACCATGTCCTCGTAGCGCACGATGCGCGCTTTGCCCTTGGCATGCCGGCCCTTGGGCGACATCTGGATCCACTCCAGCTCGCGCTTCAAGGTCTTCTGGCGGTCGGACTCGGACTTCTCCTCCTGCGCCAGCCGCTTGGCCTTCTGGTCCAGCCAGGAGGAGTAGTTGCCCTTCCACGGAATGCCCTGCCCGCGATCGAGCTCCAGGATCCAACCCGCGACATTGTCGAGGAAATAGCGATCGTGCGTCACCGCGATGACCGTGCCGGGATAGCGCTGCAGGTGATGCTCCAGCCACGCCACGCTCTCCGCGTCCAGGTGGTTGGTCGGCTCGTCCAGCAGCAGGATGTCCGGGCTTTGCAGCAGCAACCGGCACAGCGCCACGCGCCGCTTCTCGCCGCCGGACAGCACGCCGCACACGCTCTCGGGCGGCGGGCAGCGCAGCGCGTCCATCGCCTGTTCGAGCCGCGAATCCAGCTCCCACGCATCCAGCCGGTCGAGCTTGTCCTGCACCTCCGCCTGCCGCTCGATGAGGGCGTTCATCTCGTCCTCTTCCATCGGCTCGGCGAACTTCTCGTTGATCGCGTTGAATTCAGCGATCAAATCGACTGTGCCCTGCACCGCCTCCTCGACGACCTGGCGCACGGTCTTCGCGTCGTCCAGCTTGGGCTCCTGCTCGAGCAGGCCGACCGTATGGCCGGGTGCGAGCACTGTCTGACCCGTGAATTCCTTGTCGATTCCCGCCAGGATGCGCAGCAGCGACGACTTGCCCGAGCCATTGAGGCCCAGCACGCCGATCTTGGCGCCGTAGAAGTAGGACAGGTAGATGTCCTTGAGAACAGGCTTCTTGTCGTAGTGCTTGGAAACGCCGATCATCGAGTAGATGACTTTCTGAGGGTCGACGGCCATGGATGCTCCTCCGGTTCGAATGGGCCGGAAGGATAGGTTGCAGCACGCGCCCGGGCAAGGTGGGCCGCGTCTGCGCCGGCCGGATCGGCAGTTGCGGCCCCTGTGCGGATGCAAAAGACGGGCGTATCCTTCCTCACTTGCCGTCACGCGGCGCCAGGAGTGTCCCGATGTCCAGCCTCGCTGCGTTCTGGAACCAGCCAGCGGCGCGCTACCGCAACTTCCAGCTCGTCTTCACGCTGCTGAC
>CAIQMJ010000347.1 GCA_903872875.1 uncultured Variovorax sp. | reverse complement strand
CGGGCTCGCGATGGACAAGCCGGGCAACTTCGTGGCCAAGCCGATGGGCGAATGCACCGGCCGCGAACTCATGACCGAACTGCTCGGGCACCTCGGTGTGGGATCGGGTGAACGGACCGATGCGATCCTGGCGCAGTCGATCTGCCTGCCGTGCCTCATGCCCTTCATCACCAGCCAGTTCCTGCGTCGCGCCAGAGGCGACCGGCCAGCGGTGCTCCCGGAAGGCCACCTCAACTTCGCCGTCACCGGCCAGTTCTGCGAGCAACCGGACGACGTGGTGTTCACGGTCGAGTATTCGGTCCGCTCGGCGATGACGGCGGTCTATGGCCTGCTCGGCATCGACCGGCAGCCGCCAGCGGTGTTCAAGGGGCAGTTCGACCCGCGCAATCTCTACAAGGCCTTCCGCGCCCTGCACGACATCGGCTGATCGGGCGGGGGAGCCGGCGGCCCGGCTGTCGCCGGGCATCGCCTTTTTCCTTGATCCGCGTCAAGCGTGCGGCGGGGCCGTCTTCCACACTGGAGGCTCTCACTGGAGTCCGACCATGCCCGCTTCGATCGCCGCGTCCGCCCGGCCTGAAATCCCCGCCGAATTCACGCTGCTCGATGCCTGGTGGCGCGCGGCCAACTACCTATCCGTCGGCCAGGTCTACCTGATGGACAACCCGCTGCTGCGCGAGCCGCTGACGCTCGCCCACATCAAGCCGCGGCTGCTCGGGCACTGGGGCACGACGCCCGGCCTGAACTTCATCTATGCGCACATGAACCGCGTCATCAAGGCGCGCGGTGTCGACGCGATCTTCATCGCCGGCCCGGGCCACGGCGGCCCCGGCGTGGTCGCGAACACCTGGCTCGAAGGCACCTACAGCGAGGTCTATCCGAACGTGCCGCAGGATGCGGAAGGCCTGAAGAAGCTGTTCAAGCAGTTCTCGTTTCCCGGCGGTATTCCGAGCCACGTGTCGCCCGAGACGCCGGGATCGATCCATGAGGGCGGCGAGCTCGGCTATTCGCTGCTGCACGCGCACGGCGCGGTGTTCGACAACCCCGGCCTGGTCGCCTGCTGCGTGATCGGCGACGGCGAGGCAGAGACCGGCGCGCTGGCGGCGAGCTGGCATTCGAACAAGTTCCTGAACCCGGCGCGCGACGGCGCGGTGCTGCCCATCCTGCATCTCAACGGCTACAAGATCGCCGGGCCGACGGTGCTCGCGCGCATCGGCGACGAGCAGCTGACGCAGCTGCTGCGCGGCTACGGCTACGAGCCGCATTTCGTCTCGGGCCATGAGCCGGGCGCAATGCACCAGGCGATGGCGTCGGCGCTCGACACCGCTTTCGATGCGATCCATGCGATCCAGCTCGAAGCGCGGCTGGACGGCTTCGGCAAGCGGCACCGCTGGCCGATGATCGTGCTGCGCTCGCCCAAGGGCTGGACCGGCCCCGGCGTGGTCGATGGCGTGCAGATCGAAGGCACCTTCCGCGCGCACCAGGTGCCGCTGACCGGCTTTGCCGACAACCCGGCCCACGTGGCGCTGCTCGAGGACTGGATGCGCAGCTACCGGCCCGAGGAACTGTTCGATGCGGACGGGCGCCTGCGCGCCGACATCGCCGCGCAGGCGCCCGAACCGGCTCGCCGCATGAGCGCCAGCCTGCATGCCAACGGCGGCCTGCTGCTGAAGGACCTGCGGTTGCCCGACTACCGCGACTATGCCGTCGCGGTTGCCGCACCCGGCAGGACCTTGGCCGAGGCGACGCGCGTGACGGGCGCGTTCCTCCGCGACGTGATGCGCCTGAACGAGCCCGCGCAGAACTTCCGTGTCTTCGGGCCGGACGAGACCGTGTCGAACCGTCTGGGCGCGCTGTTCGAAGTGACGACCCGCACCTCCACTGCCGAGATCGTGCCGGGAGACGACCATGTGGGTGCCGATGGCCGGGTCATGGAAGTGCTCAGCGAGCACCTGTGCCAGGGCTGGCTCGAAGGCTATCTGCTGACCGGGCGGCACGGCTTCTTCTCCTGCTACGAGGCCTTCATCCACATCATCGACTCGATGTTCAACCAGCACGCGAAGTGGCTGAAGGTCACGCGCAAGCTGCCGTGGCGTCGACCGATCGCGTCGCTCAACTACCTGCTGACCAGCCACGTCTGGCAGCAGGACCACAACGGCTTCAGCCACCAGGATCCGGGCTTCATCGACCACGTCGTCAACAAGAAGGCCGAGGTGGTGCGCGTGTACCTGCCGCCGGACGCGAACACCCTGCTGTCGGTGGTCGACCACTGCCTGCGCAGCCGAAACTACGTGAACGTGATCGTCGCGGGCAAGGCGCCCGAGGTGCAGTGGCTCGACATCGACGCGGCGGCCCGGCATTGCGAGAGCGGCCTGGGCATCTGGCGCTGGGCCGGCAACGACGAAGGCGTGAAGCCCGACGTGGTGATGGCCTGCGCCGGCGACGTGCCCACGCTCGAGACGATGGCCGCGGTCGACTTCCTGCGCCAGCATGTGCCCGAGATGAAGGTCCGCGTGGTCAACGTGGTCGACCTGATGGCGCTGCAGTCACCCACCAGCCATCCGCACGGCGTCGAGGATGCCGTGTTCGACTCGATCTTCACGACCGACGTACCGGTGATCTTCGCCTTCCATGGCTATCCGGCGTTGATCCACCGGCTGGCGTACAAGCGCGCCAACCACGGCAACTTCCACGTGCATGGCTACCAGGAGGAGGGCACGACCACCACGCCCTTCGACATGACGGTGCTCAACGAACTCGACCGCTTCCACCTGGCAGCCGACGCGATCGACCGCGTGCCGCGGCTGCGCGACCGGCTCGGCCACGTGCAGCAGGACCTGCGCGACCGGTTGCTCGCGCACCGCGCCTATGTCGGGGTGCACGGCATCGACATGCCGGAGATCGCCGGATGGCAGTGGCCGAAAGCGGCCTGATGGCGTGAGGGTGGCGCGCGTCAGTGGACGCCGTGGATGTGCCTGCGGCCTGCGTTGCCGGACGCGGCCGGCGCTTCGGTGGACAGCTCCTTCAGGATGCCGCAGCAGGCGGCGGCATCCGTCTCGCGACACTGCTCGCGCAACGCCTTGAGCTGTTTCTCCAGCAACTTCAGCTCCCGGATCCGTTCGGCGACGTGCCCGATGTGGTCGTCGAGCAGGTCGTTGACGCCGGTGCAGTTCTCGTCGGGCTTTTCCTTGAAGCGCAGCAAGGCGCGGATCTCGCCCAGCGCCATGTCGAGCGAACGGCAGTGGCGGATGAAGGTCAGCCGCTCGACGTGTTCGGGGCCGTAGAAACGGTAGTTGTTCCCGGTCCGCTGCGGCGCCGGCAGCAGCGCCTCGCGCTCGTAGAAACGAATGGTCTCCACGGGCGTGCCCGTGGCCTGCGCCAGCTCGCCGATCTTCATGGCCGATCCCCCGGAAAAAGAGCTTGACTCTAAACCGACTACGGGGTTTCCAATAGCCGGATGACAAAGACCCCATCGAGTCCCATCCCGTTGATTGCCGCTGCCGATGACTGCTGTTCCGCGGACGCCTGCTGTGCCCCGGCGTCGGCCGCGAGCGCGTCCGCACCGTCTGCCCCACCGGCCGTTCCCGCAGGCGCCAGCGTCCTGCGCATTCCCGCGATGGACTGCGCCGTCGAAGAGAGTGACATTCGCCGCACGCTGGACAAGATTCCAGGCATCCGGAGCCTGAATTTCCAGCTCGGCGCGCGCACCCTGGCCATCCAGGCGCCCGAGGACGTGGTCGAGGCCGCGGTCGCGGCCATCCGCAAGGCGGGTTACGAGTCGACGGTGCTGTCGCAGGGCGCAGACGGCGTCTCCGGCGATGCCGATGACCACGACCATGACCATGGCGCAGGCGTGAAGCGGCTCGCCGCCGCGCTTGTCCTGGCGCTCGGCGCCGAAGGCCTCCACTTCTTCGCGGGCGACGTGTCCGCGCTGAAATACGCCGGCCTGGCCGCTGCCGCGCTGGCAATCTGGCTGGCCGGCGTCGAGACCTACACCAAGGGCATCAAGGCGCTCGTGCGCGGGCGGCTCAACATCAATGCGCTGATGAGCGTCGCCGTGACCGGCGCGTTCGTCATCGGACAATGGCCGGAGGCTGCGATGGTCATGGCGCTGTACGCCATCGCCGAGCTGATCGAGGCGCGCGCCGCCGACCGCGCGCGCAACGCCATCCAGGGCCTGGTCGCGCTGGCGCCGGAAGAAGCGGACGTTCTGCAGGCCGACAAAAGCTGGAAGGCCGAGCCGTCGAAGGACGTTCCGCTGGACGCGATCGTCCGCATCAGGCCGGGCGAGCGGGTGCCGCTCGACGGCATCGTGACCGAGGGACGCAGCGCGATCAACCAGGCACCCGTGACGGGCGAGAGCCTTCCGGTCGACCGCACGGTCGGCGATCCGGTCTATGCCGGCACGATCAACGAGACGGGCGAAATCCAGTTCCGCGTGACGGCAGCCGCGTCCAACACCACGTTGGCCCGGATCATCCACGCGGTCGAGGAAGCGCAGGGCACGCGCGCGCCGACGCAGCGCTTCGTCGACCGCTTCGCCGCCGTGTACACGCCGGCCGTCTTCGCGTTCGCACTCGCGGTGGCGCTGCTGAGCCCCTGGCTGCTGGGCATCGCTTGGCTCGACGGCATCTACAAGGCGCTGGTCCTGCTGGTGGTGGCCTGCCCGTGCGCGTTGGTCATCTCGACGCCCGTAACCGTCGTCAGCGCGCTGGCGTCGGCGGCGCGGCGGGGCATTCTCATCAAGGGCGGCACCTACCTCGAAGAGGCGCGCCGCATCAAGGTGGTGGCGCTCGACAAGACCGGCACCGTCACCGAAGGCAAGCCGAAGCTCGTCGACTGGACATCGCTGCGCGGCGGCGATGACGAAGGGCCGGTCGCGCGCATCGGCATGAGCCTGGCCGAGCGCTCCGATCATCCGGTCTCGAAAGCCATCGCCCAAGGACTGGCGCTGCCTGTCAGCGACGTGTCGGGCTTCACGGCGCTGCCGGGGCGCGGCACGGAAGGGCGCATCGGCGGCCGCCTGTACGCGCTGGGCAACTTCCGCATGGTCGAGGAACGGGGGCTGGGCTCGCCCGACATCGAAGCGCGGTTGAAGGAGCACGAGGCGCAAGGCCGTACCGTGACGCTGCTGGCCGACGACGACGGCGTGCTGGCGATCTTCGCTGTGGCCGACACCATCAAGGCTTCGTCGAAGGAAGCGGTGGCCGAGCTCAAGGCGCTCGGCGTCACCGCCGTGATGTTGACCGGCGACAACCTCGCCACCGGCCAGACCATCGCCGCGCAAGCCGGCATCGAGCAGGTGCGCGGCAACCTTCTGCCGGAGGACAAGCTCGCGGAAATCGACGGCCTGAAGAAACGCTACGGCATGACCGGCATGACCGGTGACGGGATCAACGACGCGCCCGCGCTGGCACGGTCGGACATCGGTTTCGCCATGGGCGGCATGGGCACGGACATCGCCATGGAAGCGGCCGACATCGTCGTGATGAACGACGACCTGCGTCGCATTCCGGAGACGATCCGGCTCTCGCGCAAGACACACACCGTGCTGATGCAGAACATCTCTCTGGCGCTGGGCATCAAGGCGGTGTTCATGGTGCTGGCCGTTCTCGGCACGGCGACGATGTGGATGGCCGTGTTCGCCGACATGGGCGCCACGCTGCTGGTCGTCGCGAACGGGCTGCGCCTCATGAAGGCGAGGCTGGCCGCTTGATTCGGGCGGGGCGCCGCATTTGGTGCTAACGGCCTGCCGCTGGTGTCGAAGCCTTCGACTTCGACAAGGGCGCGGCCGCGAGCCCCATCGCCAACGCCTCAACTTCACCGCGGGGGCGCGCGCCTGCTGTGCGGCGGCAAGTCCGGCAGCACGCTGATGCCTGCCACGGTGCTCGACCACGTGACGCGCGAGATGGCGATCTACCACGAGGAGAGCTTCGGCCCCGTCAAGCCGGTCCTGCGCGTGAAGGGCGTCGAGGCGGCCATCGAATGCGCCAACGACAATCCGTTCGGCCTCTCGGCGGCCGTGTTCGGCGGCGACATCGGCCGCACGCTGCAGGTCGCGAAGCGCATCGAGTCGGGCATCTGCCACGTCAACGGACCGACCGTGCACGACGAGGCGCAGATGCCATTCGGCGGCGTGAAGGACTCGGGCCATGGCCGCTTCGGCGGGCGTGCGGGCATCGAGGCCTTCACCGAACTTCGCTGGATCACCGTGCAGACCGCGCCGCGGCACTATCCTTTCTGATTCCAACTTTCAAATTCACACCATGACCGCACTCACGCTCGCGCTGGCGCAACAGATCATCACCGGGGCGCTGGCCCAGTCGAAGCAATCGGGCTACCAGCCGATGGGCATTGCCGTGCTCGACGAATCCGGCAACCTCAAGGCCTTCGCACGCGAGGACGGTGCGAGCATGTTCCGCTTCGAAGTGGCGCAGGCCAAGGCCTGGGGGGCGGTCGGCATGGGCGTGTCGAGCCGTGT
>CAIQMJ010000346.1 GCA_903872875.1 uncultured Variovorax sp. | reverse complement strand
CACCCATCGAATCCCATGAACGACAGCACTTCCCCTTCCCTTCCTCCCTTGCCCGACCATCTGTCCATCGACCCGCGCAGCCCGCACCATGTGGCGGCCGTCTTCGAACACGACATCGGTATCCGCTTCAACGGCAAGGAGCGCCTCGACGTGGAGGAGTACTGCGTCAGCGAACGCTGGATCAAGGTGCCCGCCGGCAAAACGCTCGATCGCAAGGGCAAGCCCCTGCTGATCAAGCTCAAGGGCGCGGTCGAGGCCTTCTACCGCTGACGCCTCAGCGCCACTGCAGCAGCAGCGACCAGGGCTGCCGGCTCATGTGGCGATCGACGCAGCCGGGAACGATCGGGGTGCTCGAAAGACCTGTGGAGCCCGACGCACAGCCCTCCGGCTGGTAGCTCGGGTCGAGCAACGTGGTGCCCGCCGCGAAGTCAAGGCGCCGCCGCGTGACCGACTGCAGCACGTTGCCGCCGACCGTATCGAAGCCCGTCGCAT
The DNA here is from genome assembly GCA_903872875.1 of uncultured Variovorax sp. Lineage (GTDB taxonomy): Bacteria > Pseudomonadota > Gammaproteobacteria > Burkholderiales > Burkholderiaceae_C > Variovorax. The sequence goes on along the minus strand of CAIQMJ010000346.1, from coordinate 5,908 downwards.
CGACCGCAACCACCACATCGCAATGCATCGGCAGCGGCGCGCCGCCGTTGCGGCGGGCGACGAGCGCCTCGCCGATCCGCGCGAAGCTGTCGATGCCCGCACTGCCGGCCCGCGCCTGGCACAGCAGGTCGCCGATGCGCGGCGGCGTCTGCACCGGGTCGCAGGCACGCAACGCGTAGGACGTGGCATGGCCCGAAGCCTCGTCCAGGCCGGCCTGCCATGCAGCGCCGGCGTAGTCGGCATGCGCCTCCGAGAACGCGAACTCGTCCGCACCCAACCCGGCCTGGCGCGCCAACCAGCTCACGAATGCGGCGGACCAGGGCGTATCGATCACTGCGACGCGGTTCAGCGCGACCGCCGTTGCGCGCTGCTCGGACGACGCCAGACCCTGGTCCGGCCCGACGCCCAGGCCTTGCAGATGGTCCGCGCTCGCCTGGTTCAGGGCCTGCAGCAGCAGTTCGCGATGCGCCGGCCGCAGGGCACCGAAGCGCACGAGGTACGGCAGGCGCGTGTCCTGCAGGTCGACTGCGCGCCAGTAGCCGAGCACGCGCTCCCAGGGCGGCGTCGCGCCGATCGTGCGGCGCGTGTCCTCGGCTTCCGAATCGCCAGCCTGCAGGAGCCGGCCTTCGGCATCCATCGTCTGGCCGCCGAAGGCGTTGTGCTCCTGCCGTGCGGCGGCAGCCATCGCAAGAGCGCGTGACGGCGCCCTGGCCTGGCGTGCGGTCTCGAGACAGCTGCCCGCCGAGGCAGCGGACCCGGGCCCGGCCGCGAAGGCGGTATCGACCGCGCCGCACAGCAGGGCCACCAGCACGGCGGCGACCACCCTGCGTCGCGGACATGGACCGGGCAACACGGTCCGGTGAAGTGAGATGAATGGCATGGGCATGCGGCGCCTATGATGCCTCCATGACCGACGCCCGCCCTCAAGCCCCCGCTGCAGGCATCTCGCAGCTGCCGCACACGCCGCTGCCGGCCTACTACAGCGACGAGGAGGAGCACCAGCGCTACCTGCGCCGGATCTTCGACGACACCGCGAGCGACTACGACCGCATCGAGCGCGTGCTGGCGCTGGGCAGCGGCCCGTGGTATCGGCGCTCGGCGCTGCAACGCGCGGGGCTTGCCGCGAACGCGCGGGTGATCGACGTCGGCATCGGCACCGGCCTCGTGGCGCGCGAGGCGCTCGCGCTGATCGGCCCGGGCGGCCAACTGACCGGCGTCGATCCAAGCCCCGGCATGATGGCGCAGGTCGCGCTGCCGAGCGTTCAACTGCTCGCCGGCCGGGCCGAAGCCATCCCCTGCGGCGACGCATCGGCCGACTTCCTGAGCATGGGCTATGCGCTGCGCCACATCTCGGACGTGGGCGCAGCCTTTGCCGAGTTCCATCGCGTGCTGCGGCCGGGCGGCCGGCTGTTGGTGCTGGAGATCACTCGGCCTGCGGGCCGGATCGCCACGGCGCTGCTCAAGGGCTACATGCGCGCGGTGGTGCCGACGATCGCCCGCGTGGTTGCACGCCAGCGCACCACGCAGGAACTGTGGCGCTACTACTGGGACACGATCGAGGCCTGCATCCCGCCAGCGTCGGTGATGGCGGCGCTGGAGGCAGCAGGCTTCCAGCAGGTACAGCGCCACGTCGAGTTGGGCATCTTCTCCGAATACACCGCGGTCAAGCCGGACTGACGGGCCGCCAGCGCTGGCCACCCGGGCCGCGCCCGGCGCTCACTGGCCCTTCAGGATCGTCTCGCCCTTCAGCAGCCCCATGTCGCGGATGTTGTGGCGATGGCGCTTCCAGCCTTCGAAGGTCCGGCGCCAGTTGAGTACCGAGACGAAGTAGTAGATCAGCTTGAACATGGTCAGCGACAGCCGGTACGACGTGCCGTGGCGCAGGTCGGCTGCCAGCAGCGACATCAGCCCCTGCTTGACCTTGAACATGTTCTGCGGGTGCATGAACATGTCGCGGATCGTCGGGTTGGTCACGCGGTAGATGAACCACGAGTAGTCGCGCGGCCCGGCCCGCATCTGCTTTTCCAGCAGGCGCCGCGCGGCCGGCAGTTCGGCCGGACGGTCCAGCGCCTTCTCGACCAGTTCGGCGCCGTTGAATGCGCTCTGCATCGCCAGGAACACGCCCGACGAGAACATCGGGTCGATGAAGGTGAAGGCGTCGCCCACCATCAGGTAGCGCTCGCCGGTGGCGTGGGTGCTCGAATAGGCGAAGTTGCCGGTGGCATGCACCGCGTCATCGACCAGCGTGGCGCCCTTCAGCCGATCGGCCAGTTCCGGGCACATCGCGATGGTGTCGAAGAAATAGTCCTTCAGCGGCTTGTCGCGCGCCTTCAGGTAATAGGCCCAGCAGACCGCGCCCACGCTGGTGGTGCCGTCGGCCAGCGGGATGAACCAGAACCAGCCGTGTTCGAACCAGCAGATGCTGATGTTGCCCTCGCGTCTGCCCTCGAGCCGGCGCGCACCGCGGAAGTGGCCGAACAGCGCCGTGCTGTTGTGGTCCGGGTTCTTCTGCTTGCTCCTGAACTTGGTGGCCAGCACCGTGTCGCGGCCGCTCGCGTCGACCACGAAGCGGGCGCGCCAGCTGGCCTTGCTGCCGTCGTCGCGCTGGGTCTGCACCGTGGCACCCGCATCGTCGAAGTCGACCTGGCGCACGCGGGTATTTTCGAAAGCCAGCGCGCCCTGCACGGCCGCATTGCGGAACAACACCTCATCGAGTTCGGAGCGGCGCACCTGCCAGGCCGAATCCTTCTTCGGGTCCCAGCCTTCCGAGAAGTCGACGTAGCTGCGCTCGTCGCTGTCGGGCGGCACGAACTCGATGCCGAATTTCGGCATGCCGATCTTCTCGACCTGGTCGCGCACGCCGAGCTTCTCGAACAGCTCGACATTGCCCGGCAGCAGCGATTCGCCGATGTGGAAGCGCGGATGCTGCTCCTTCTCGACGATCACCACGCGCCGCCCCTGGCGGGCCAGCAGCGTGGCCATGGTGGAGCCCGCGGGGCCGCCACCGATCACGAGCACGTCACATTCCTGGCTGGCTTCCATGTCTTCGACTCTCCTCGGATGGTTTATGGAATTGGGCGATCAGCGTCAGCAGCGGACCGGTGGCTGCGGTGGTGAGCAGCGCCATCACCAGCAGCATCGTGAAGAGCGCCGGGCCGATCAGGCCGGCGTCCAGGCCGACCTTGATCACGATGAGCTCCATCAGCCCGCGCGAATTCATCAGCGAGCCGGTCGCCAGGCTTTCGCTCCAGCCGTAGCCGCACACGCGTGCACCTGCGGCACCGCCGACGATCTTTCCGACCGTGGCCACCAACAGGATCAGGCCCATCGCGCCGAGGCTCGCGTTGGTGAACGCACCTGCGCTGGTCCCGAGCCCGGCCAGCGCGAAGAAGATCGGCATCAGCACGATGATCGACAGCGGCTCGATGCGCTGCTCGAGCGCCCGCAGCAGCCGGTCGTCGCGCGGCAGGCCGATGCCGAAGATGAAGGCGCCGAACACCGCATGCAGGTGCAGCCACTCGGTCAGCATCGCGCACACGAACAGCCCGATCAGCAGCACGGCCAGCACCATCGGCGACGGCACGCCATCGGGTGCGTGCCTGCGCAGCATCCGCGCCACCGGCGGTCGCACGACCCCGAAGACGATGGCAACCAGCAGCGCCAGCCCGGCGGCAATCCGGAAGAAGCCATCGAAGCCGCCGCCCGAACTCGCCAGCGCCACCACCAGTGCGAGCAGCACCCAGGCCGAGCGCCATCGGCAGCACCATGCTGCAGAGCCCGACCCAGCCGGACGCCTTCAACTGCGCGCCCATGCCGCTGGGCGTGCGCAGCTCGGCGCCGATGATGAACATGAAGAGCACGACGCCGATCGACGCCAGCGCCGAAAGCCCCGGCAGGGACGCCGCCGGGAACAACTGGGCATGCCACTGCGGAAAGATCGCGCCAAGCACCACCGGCCCGAGCAGGATGCCCGCAGCCATCTCGCCGACCACCATCGGCTGGCCGATGACGCGCAGCAGCAGCCCGCAAAGGCGGGCGACGATCAGGATCACGGCGAGCTGAAGCAACAGCAGGGCGAGGGACATGATTTGGGCCTTGTTCAGTGCACGGCGATGGTAGCGGCATGCCGCCGGACGGCCACCCGCGGCGTCGGGCGATCAGCGCCCATCCGGCACGTCGAAGCGCGCGGCCAGGGCCGCCAGCGTGTCACCGACCGGCAACTCGACCTTGAGCGCCAGCAGCTCGTCGGCGCGCGTGCGGCCAAGGTTCACCATCGCGACCGGCTGGCCCGCCGCCACCGCCGCCTGCACGAAGCGGAAGCCCGAATAGACCATCAGCGAGGAACCCGCGACGAGCATCGCATCGGCACGCGACAGCGCGGCGAAGGCGGTCGCCACGCGGTCGCGCGGCACGCTCTCGCCGAAGAACACGACGTCGGGCTTGAGCATGCCCCCGCAGCGCGGACAGGGCGGCACATCGAAGCCACCGAAATCGATGCCGTCGAGATCGGCATCGCCGTCCGGTGCGGCGCGCGCCTCCAGCGCGGCCCAAGCGGGATTGCGCCGCCGCAATTCGAGCTGGAGCTCGGCGCGCGGCATGCGCAGCTCGCAGGCCAGGCAGCGCACGGTATCGATGCGGCCATGCAGATCAATCGTGTGCCGGCTGCCCGCCGCCTCATGCAGGCCATCGACGTTCTGGGTCAGCAGCAGCTCGACGCGGCCGGCCTCCTCCAACTGCGCCAGCGCGCGATGGGCCGCGCCGGGCCGCGCATGGGCCATGGTCGGCCAACCGGCCAGGCTGCGCGCCCAGTAGCGCTTGCGCGTGGCCTCGTCGCCGGTGAAGGCCTGGAACGTGACGGGCGCCGGACGCTTCCAGTCGCCGTTGGTATCGCGGTAGTCGGGGATGCCCGAATCGGTGCTGCAGCCAGCGCCGGTCAGCACGAAGAGCCGGGGATGGCGCCCGGCGAATTCGGTGAGTCCGGCCAGTTGCGAAAGGTCCGCGCGCGCTGAAATGGTGTCCATCGCGCGAGCTTACGTGAGCGGCCGAGCCGCTGCGCCCAGAGGGTCGGGCATGAATCTGAGAACATCGGTGCGATGGTTTGTCTGCTCGTCGAACGCGCTGCACGCACGGTGCGCACCCTGCTCCCCGCTCTCCCCGCTTTTCCGGTTCTGCCCGTTCTGCTGGCCGCCCTCGCCAGCCCGACGGGCCTGCCGTTCACGGCGGCGCACGCTGCAGGCCTGCAGGTAGTCGACGACCGCGGCTACACGCTGAACTTCGCTCGGCCGCCGCAGCGCATCGTCTCGCTCGTTCCTTCGCTGACCGAGACGGTCTGCGCACTCGACGCCTGCAACCGGCTGGTCGGCGTCGATCGCCACGCGAGCTGGCCCGAGTCGGTCAGGCAGTTGCCGCAGGTCGGCGGCATCGACGATGCGCAGATCGAGCGCATCGTCGCCTTGCGGCCCGACGTGGTGCTGCTGCGCCCGCGCAGCCGCGTGCTGAACCAGCTCGAAAGCCTGGGCATTCCGGTGGTCGCACTCGACGCGCGCAGCCATGCCGACATGCGCCGCGTGATGGAGAGCCTGGCTCGCGTGACCGGGCGCCCCGGCGCGGGCGAGGCGCTGTGGCGCCGGCTCGATGCGCGGCTCGACGCGGCCCGCGCCCGCATGCCCGCAGGATGGAAGGGCAAGCGCGTCTACTTCGAGGTGCACGGCGTGGCAGCGGCCGGCGAAGGCTCCTTCATCGGCGAAACGCTCGCGCGCCTGGGTCTGGCGAACATCGTGCCGGCCGCGCTCGGGCCGTTCCCGCGGATCAACCCCGAGTTCGTGGTGCGCGCCAATCCGGACCTGCTGATGGTGTCGGCCTTCGGCGAACTGAACGCAATGGCCTCGCGGCCCGGCTGGGCCGGCAT
>CAIQMJ010000345.1 GCA_903872875.1 uncultured Variovorax sp. | reverse complement strand
GTCGCATCGCGGGAATACAGATGGATTCGAGTATGACGACGATGATCCAGCAGGCGACAGGCGAGGACTGGGTGGCTTTTGCCCTCGTGTCGATGGCGACGAGTGCCATATGGCGACAACGTCTTGACGAAGCCGAGATTCTGTGTGCAGCGGCACGCCGACTTTCCCCACATTGGGTTCATGCCCAGACGCTCGAACTGATGATCCAGGTTCGCTCGGGCCGGCATGTCGATGCACTGATGGCTGTTGCCGGCCGCAATGACTCTGCGGGGCTGGCGGTGCGTGCCTGTTGTATGCAACGGATGAGCGATGCGTCGTGGGAGTCCATTGCGAGGGAGGTTCTGCAGCGAGACGACTCGGCGACTTCCAGTGAGCTCATGCGATTCATGCTGACCCACGAGGGACTGGATGTTCCGGAGAAGAAGCCATCCACCGAGGGATCAGCGCAAGACGCGGCTTTCTCGATGGCATTGTTGCAACGGGGGATGCGCGTATGAAAGACGCTGTAGAAGGCGCAAGCGAGTTGCAGACCAAGCACGCTGCCGCGAGTGCCAGCGCGGCTCCTCCTGTAGACATGCAGGCCTTTGAGGACGCCTGGGACGATGCAGCCATGGACAGCTGGGTCTCGAAGGAGTTCACGTCTTCCGCGGACAAGGGACCCTCCACCCTTTCCGCGATCGCCCAGCGCACATCGGATGTCTTCGTGGGCGCGTTGGGCTCCCTCGACTTTGGTGCGCTGAGCAAGATGCCCACCGTGGAGCTACTGGCCGTCACCACCCAGTACAAGATCAACACGGGCTATGCGAAGGCGCTGGTGGACACGAGCTGGGGTGTTGTCAAAGCTGCCCGACAAGCAGTCGACAGCGTGATGAACAACAAATGACCCGCGCTCCATCGAAGCCCGGCCAGCCGGTGCGCCTGCGTCGCGCGCTGTGCGTCGTGGCGCTCCTCGCATTGCTCGCCGGCTGCGACACCCAATTGCTGGCCAACCTGTCCGAGCGCGACAGCAACGAGGTGCTGGCCGTGCTGCTTCGCGCGGGTGTTCAGGCCGGCAAGGAAAGCCCCGATGCCGGCAAGACCTGGACCATTCAGGTGCCGCAGGAGAGCGTGGTGCAGTCGCTCGAACTGCTGAGCGCCAATGGCCTGCCGCGCGTCCGCTACGCCAATCTCGGCGAGATGTTCAAGAAGGATGGCCTGGTGTCCACGCCGGTCGAAGAGCGGGTGCGCTTCGTCTATGGCGTGTCGCAGGAGCTGTCGGAAACATTGCAGCGCATGGACGGCGTCGTTCCGGCGCGGGTGCACATCGTCATGCCGCAGTCGGACCCGATGGCCACGGCGCCGAAGCCGGCCAGCGCTTCGGTCTTCATCAAGCACCGCGCGGGCATGTCGCCCGGCATGTACACCGCGGCGGTGAAGAACCTCGTGGCACACAGCGTCGAAGGCCTGTCTTACGACGCGGTGAGCGTGGTCTTCGTCGAGGCCGAGCCGGCTCCGCTGCCGCCCCCGCCACCACCGCCGGTATGGCGGCTGGCGCTGCTGTGGGCGATCGCCGTTGCCGCGCTGGCAGGAGCGGGCGCCTGGCTGGGCTGGCGCAGGTCGGCTGGCCTGCGCAACAGCCGGCTGGGCCGATGGCTCATGGCCGCGCGCCAGCCGGCCGCCGTCGCGGACGGCGGCAGCTCCGAGGCGAACTCGACGGAGGGCGGCCCATGATCCGCATCACGGCCGGGCCCCGGCTCTGGGCCGAGGTATCCGCCGCCTGGGCCGCGCGCCTGCGTGCCCTGCCCGAAGCGGTTCATCCGGATTGGCTGCGGCCCCTCGGCCCCGTCTCGCGCACCGCACGCTGGCAGGACTGGGCCGCGTTTCTCGGACTCGGTCCGGTCACGGCGAGCGAGTTGGGCGACGCGGTGCTGCGGCTGGCCCTGTTGCCGCCTGCGCAGATGCGGCGCGCCTTGCTGCTGCGCGGGTTGCTGATGCGCAGTGCACAGGTTCGCCGCTGCATCGATCCGGCCACGCGCAACGCACTCGTGGCCGAAGTCGGCCATCCGGCCTGGCGCGCCTTGACGATCGAGTCCGTCGCCGTCTCCGGCGAGACCGAGCGGCGTGACTCGGCCGACTCGCCGATGCCTGGCGCCGACCGGCTGGCCTGGGAAGGATGGAGCGGCTTCGCCGCTGCACCGCACTGGCAGGCCGGCGGCGCACTGGCCCGCCTGTGGCGCCTGCAGTTGCCGCCGGACACGCCCGCGCTGCCCCCCGCATCCCCCAGTCCCGCGGCGCAGCACTGGGTGTTGCGCCATCTGGCTGCCGACTTCAAGGAGTTGCCTTCATGGTGTACCTGCGCTGGCCCGAACTGGGCGCTGAATTGGGTCTGAACGACGACGGCGTGGTCGCGCGCGACGAGTTCGCGCGGCTGGTCATGCTCGACAGCGCCGCCATGGATATCCTGCGGGCGGCGCAGGCGCGTGCAGATGCCGCACTGGAAGAGGCCGAGCACATCCTGGACGAAGCGCATGCCGATGCGGACCGGCTGGTGGCGGCCGGCGAGGCCCAGCGGCGCACCGCTGCCAATCTGGGGTACTGGCAGGGCCGTCGGCAGTCCGTGGCGGACTGGCACAGGCAGTCGCTGGCCGCCCAGCGCGATGCGGCGGCATTGGCCGCGCGCCAGCGCGAACGGCTTGCCGAACTGGTGGTCGCCACGGTGCGCGGGCTGGTGCTGTCGCAGCCGCCGCAGGACTTCTATGCCGCCGCCCTGACCTTGCTGGACAAGGAAGCCGAAGACGCCGGCCGCATGGTATTTCACGTGCATCCGGACGATCGCGCCCATGTCGAGGCTGCCTTGCAGTCACACAGGGCACGCTGGCCGGCGGGCGCTTCCGCCCGCGTCGAGGTCGACCCGCAGCTCGGGCGCCGCGCCTGCCGTGTGGAGAGCGACGTGGGCTACATCGACGCCGGGCTCGACACGCAACTGGCGGCGCTCGCGCGCGGCCTGCTGAACGACAGGACCTTTCCCGATGCCCAGGAGGCGCCATGCGCGACACCGGAATATTGAGCAGGCTGGAACCGCGATCGCTCCACTTCCAGGCGGGGAAGGTTACCGAGGTGGTCGGTACGCTGGTGCGCGCGAGCGGGCTGGATGCGCTCTGTGGCGAGCTGTGCGAATTGCGCGCCCGGGACGGCACGCTGCTGCAATACGCCGAAGTGGTCGGCTTCTCGCGCGACCAGGCGGTGCTGGTTCCGCTGGCGGGCACGGCCGGCCTGTCGCGCGCCACCTTGGTCGTCGGCACCGGCAAGCCGTTGCAGGTGCGTGTCGGGCCGGGCCTGCTCGGACGCGTGGTCAATGTCATGGGCGAGCCGGTCGACGAGAAGGGCCCGGTGGACTTCGAGGAAACCATCGACATCATGCGCATGCCGCCGGAGCCGATGGCGCGCCCCTTGATCGACTCGCCGTTGCCCACCGGCGTGCGCTGCGTGGATGCGCTCATGACGCTCGGCGAAGGCCAGCGCATGGGTGTGTTCGCGCCGGCCGGCACGGGCAAGAGCACGCTGCTGTCGATGTTCGCGCGCGGCGCCAGCTGCGACGTCAACGTGATCACGCTGATCGGCGAACGGGGCCGCGAGGTGCGCGAGTTCATCGAACGCGTTCTGGGGCCCGAGGGCATGGCCAAGAGCGTGGTGGTCTGCGCGACCTCCGACCGCTCGGCCGTCGAGCGGGCCAAGGCGGCGCACGTGGGCACGGCCGTTGCCGAGTACTTCCGCGACCGGGGAAACCGCGTGCTGCTGATGATGGATTCGCTCACGCGCTTTGCACGCGCCCAGCGCGAGATCGGCCTTGCGGCCGGCGAGCCGCCGACGCGCCGCGGCTTTCCGCCATCGGTGTTCGCCGAGCTGCCTCGCCTGCTGGAGCGCGCGGGCAAGTCCGAGCACGGTTCCATCACCGGGCTCTACACCATCCTGGCCGAGGACGAGACCAGCGCCGACCCGATTGCCGAGGAGGTGCGAAGCATCCTTGACGGGCACCTGATCCTCTCGCGCACCGTTGCCGCCAGCAACCGTTACCCGGCCATCGACGTGCTGGGCAGCCTGTCGCGGGTGATGAACGACATCGTCGACAAGGACCATGCCGGCCATGCCGGCCGGCTGCGCCGGTTGATGTCGCGCTACCAGGAGGTCGAGACGCTGCTGCGCATCGGCGAATACAAGAAGGGGTCCGATCCGTTGGCCGACGAGGCGATTGGCAAGAACGACGCGATCAACGCATTCCTGGCGCAGGAGGTCGACATGGTGGAGGACTATGACGACACGCTGGATGCGCTCGAGGCACTGGTGCGATGAGCGCCAAGCCGAAGACCCTGGCCCGCACCTATGGCGTGCTGGTGCACGCGCGCCAGGCGCGCGGCGGCCGGCTGCAGACCGAGCTGCAGCGCCGCGTGCGCGCGCACGACGATCAGCTCGCGGCCGCGCAGCGGGCGGCCGACGCACAGGGCCAGGCGCTGTCGGCGTTCAGGGGCATGGTGGCCAAGCTGCGTACCCGGCTCTCGTCGCGCATCGCATTGCATGTGGACGAAGTGCTGCGGCTGCGTGCGCAGCGCGACGCGCTCGAAGAGCGGCATCAGGCGGCCGTGCGCGACCGCGAGGCCGCCGACCGCGAAGTCGTGCAGCGTGCGGCCGAATGCGCCGAACAGCGACGGCTGATCGCGGCCAACGACGAGCAGGTGAAATCGCTGCAGGGCCTGCGCGAGAAGGCGCTCGCGGCACACGCGCAGGCGGCCGAGGACGCGGAAGAAGACGAGCGCGAGGAAGCCGATGCGGGTCGCATGCTGATGGCCTCGCGCGCGGCAGTCGCCGTGGCATCGAGACGTCGGGAGATGCAGCCATGATGACCGACCTGATGGACCTGGGCATCGGCTGGCAGCAGTTCCTGGCAACCGTCGCCCTGTATGCGGTTCGGCCGATGGTGATGCTCGGCGCGTTCCCCGCGACGGACGAGCCGATCCTCACGGCAACGGCGCGGTTCCAGCTGGGGCTGGTGTTTGCGGTGTTCACCGCTGCAGGCGCGCCGGCGGCGGCCATCGAGGCGGTCACCGCGCAGACCATGGCCCTGATGGTGGTGCGCGAAGCCGCCATCGGCCTGGTGCTGGCGCTGGTGGCGGGCAAGGTGTTCTGGGTGGCGCAGAG
>CAIQMJ010000344.1 GCA_903872875.1 uncultured Variovorax sp. | reverse complement strand
GCCGCCCTTGTAGGGCACGTAGGTCCATTTGGCACCGCTGGCACGCTCGAGTGCCACGCCGGCCAGGTGCGGTGCGCTGCCGGTCGCCGTCACGGCGAAGTTCAGGTCGCCGGTCTTCGACAGCGCGACCAGTTCCTTCAGGTTGTTCGCCTTGACCGACGGATGCACGACCAGCAGGTGCGGCGAATAAGCCAGCATCGCGACGCCGCGGAGGTCCTTGGACGGGTCGAACGACAGCTTGGTATAGACCGACGGGCTGATCGCCAGCGCGCCGACGTCGCACAGCAGCAGCGTGTAGCCATCAGGCGCCGAGCGCGCCACGAATTCGGCGCCCAGGTTGCCGTTGGCCCCGGGCCTGTTCTCGACGATCACGGTCTGCTTGAGCGCTTCCGACAGCGGCTGGCTGATGAAGCGGGCAATGATGTCGGACGAACCGCCCGGCGGGTAGGGAATGACCAGTTTGATCGGCTTCGACGGCCAGGCAGCCGATTGCGCGGCGACCTGTATCGGCAGCGTGGCCAGCGCAGAGGCGCCGAGGGCGGCGGCGAGCATGTCGCGACGTGTTGGGCTCATGTCTTGTCTCCAGGTGCTTTGGTGGTCAAACGGCGTCCTTGCGGCGCCAAGTGATCAGTCATCGTACAACTGAAGGAATGAGTTGTCCAGCGTTGGCCGGCGCAATATCTCGGATCGGCCCGCAGGTCGCGCCAGGCGCCACCTGCCTCAGCGGCGATCCGGCGCTTCGCCCCGCTTGTCGCCCGCAGCGGAGGCGCGCGCGGCCTCCTGGGCCACACGCAGCCGTTCGCGGCTGTTCGTCAGGTGGATGCGCATCGCGGCCCGCGCCGACTCCGCATCGCGCCGCGCGATCGCCGCATAGATCTCCTCATGCTCGCGGTTCACCCGGCTGAGATAGACGCCGCCCTTGTCCTGGTTGCGGATCGCGTTGATGCGCGTGCGCGGAATCACCGCCGTGCCGAGGTGGCTCATGATGTCCGCGAAGTACGGATTGCCGGTCGACTGCGCGATCTGCAGATGGAAGCGGAAGTCCGGCGCCACGGTGTCCCCGGCGATCGCGACATTGCGCTCGAAGTCGTCCAGCGCCTGGCGCATCGCCAGCAATTGCTCCTCTGTACGGCGGGTTGCGGCCAGCCCCGCCGACTCGGTTTCGAGGCTGATGCGCAGCTCGAGCACCGCCAGCACGTCGACCGAGGTCGCGATGTCGCCGGCATCGAGCCGGAACACGCCGCTCGCACGCTGCTGCAGCACGAAGGTGCCGATGCCGTGGTGCGTCTCCACGAGGCCGGCCGCCTGCAATTTCGAGAGCGCCTCGCGCACCACGGTCCGGCTGACGCCGAAGGCCTGCATGATTTCCGATTCGGTCGGTAGCTTGTCGCCCGGGCGCAACGCGCCATCCCGGATGCGCACACCGAAGTCGTCGACCAGCGCATGCGCCAGCCCTCGGCCGCGCTGCCTTGGGCGCGCCGCAGTGCCGGAAGGCAAACCGGGCGTCAACGACACATCAGGCATGGAGGGAACTGCTGTTGACACGGTTGGCATGCGGTCATGATAATCCCCTCATAAGTTGTACGACAACAGATAACCTATGAGACATAGAGATGAGTGAACCAGCTTCCAGTCCCGCCATCCCATCCGCCGACCGCGTGCATCGCCTGCTGCTCACCGGCGCCGCGGGCGGCCTGGGCAAGGTACTGCGCGAACGGCTGAAGTCCTTTGCCGAGGTGCTGCGGCTGTCGGACATCGCGTCGCTGGCGCCTGCCGCCGATGCGCACGAGGAGGTGGTGCCCTGCGACCTGTCCGACAAGGCGGCGGTGGACGCGCTGGTCGCCGGCTGCGACGCGATCGTCCACCTGGGCGGTGTGTCGGTCGAGCGGCCTTTCGAGGAAATCCTCGAAGCCAACATTCGCGGCGTGTTTCATGTGTACGAAGCCGCGCGGCGCCATGGCGTGAAGCGCGTGGTGTTCGCCAGCTCGAACCACGTGATCGGCTTCTACCGGCAGGACGAGCACATCGACGCCACCGCCCAGCGCCGGCCCGATGGCTACTACGGCCTGTCCAAGTCCTTCGGCGAGGACATGGCGCAGTTCTATTTCGACCGCTACGGTATCGAGACAGTCAGCATCCGCATCGGCTCCTCGTTCCCCGAACCGCTCAACCGCCGGATGATGCACACCTGGCTCAGCTACCGCGACCTGACGGTGCTGGTCGGCAAGGCGCTGTTCACGCCGGACGTGGGCCATACCGTGGTCTACGGGATGTCCGACAACCAGGGCCTCTGGTGGGACAACAGCCACGCGGCGCACCTGAGCTTCGCCCCGCAGGACAGCTCGGAGGTGTTCCGCGACAAGGTCGAGGCGCAGCCGCCGGTGGCGCCGAACGACCCGAACGCGATCTACCAGGGCGGTGCCTTCACGGCACAGGGCCCCTTCGAGTCCTGATGCGTCGCTCATCGTCATGAGCACCACCGCCGAACTGGTCATCGATGCGCGCTGCGGCACGGGCGAAAGCCCGGTCTGGCGCGCCGACGAACAGGCGCTGTACTGGGTCGACATTCCGGCAAGGCAACTGCACCGGCTTTGCGCCGCCGACGGCGCACACACCACCTGGACCGGCCCCGAGATGCTCGCCTGCATCGCGGCACGCGCGGGCCGGGCCGGCGAATGGATCGCGGGCATGGAAAGCGGCCTGTTCGTGATCGCGCCGCAGCCGGACGGCACGCTCGCCACGGCACCGGTCGCAACCGTCGCGCATGAGAGGCACGGCATGCGCTTCAACGACGGCCGCTGCGACCGGCAGGGACGCTTCTGGGCCGGCAGCATGCTCATGGACATGGCCGCGGCACGGCCGGTCGGGCGCGTGTACCGCTACCAGGCCGACGTGAATGCCGAGGCCGCACTGCGCCTGCAGCTCGACGGGCTGATCGTGCCGAACGGCCTGGCCTTCAGCCCCGATGGCCGCACGATGTACCTGTCGGACTCGCATCCCGACGCGCAGCAAATCTGGACCTTCGACTACGACGTCGACAGCGGCACGCCGCACAACCGCCGCCCGTTCGTCGACATGAAGCTGCTGCCGGGTCGGCCCGACGGCGCGGCGATGGACGCCGACGGCTGCTACTGGATCTGCGGCAACGACGCCGGGCTGGTGCATCGCTTCACGCCCGACGGCCGGCTCGACCGCTCGCTGGCGGTGCCGGTGAAGAAGCCCGCCATGTGCGCCTTCGGCGGCGCCGGCCTCGACACGCTGTACGTCACGTCCATCCGCCCGGGCGGCGACCTGTCGGACCAGCCGCTGGCCGGCGGCGTGTTCGCCCTGCGCCCTGGCGTGCGGGGCTTGCCCGAGCCCGAATGCAGTTTTTGAAGGCGTCCTGAACAGGCACACCACCGGGCGCAACCAGGCGCACTGAATTTCGACCACCACCGTAGAGGAAGACAAATGAAACGACAACAGACTCTCATCGCGCTGGCCACCTGTGCCGCCGCCGCACTCTGGAGCCTCGGCGCCGGCGCCACGGAATTCCGCTCGGCCGACATCCACCCCGACGACTACCCGACCGTCACGGCCGTGAAGTTCATGGGCGAGCGCCTGAAGGCGTTGTCGGGCGGCAAGCACACCATCAAGGTGTTCAACAACAGTTCGCTCGGCAACGAGAAGGACACGATCGAGCAGACCAAGATCGGCGCGCTGCAGATGGTGCGCGTGAACATCGCGCCGATGAACAACATCTGCGCCGAAACGCAGGTGCCGACCATGCCCTTCCTGTTCCGCTCGGTCGACCATCTGCACAAGGTGCTCGACGGTCCGATCGGCGAGGAGATCCTGAAGAGCTGCGAGAAGCAAGGCTTCGTCGGCCTGGCCTACTACGACAGCGGCGCGCGCTCGATGTTCACAGCCAAGAAGCCGGTGCGCACCTTCGCCGACATGAAGGGCCTGAAGGTCCGCGTGCAGCAGTCCGACCTGTGGGTGACCATGCTCGAGGCGATGGGCGCCAATGCCACGCCGATGCCCATGGGCGAGGTCTACACCGGCCTGAAGACCGGGCTGATCGACGCCGCCGAGAACAACTACCCGACCTATGAAAGCGCCCGCGCGTTCGAGGTCGCCAAGTACTACACCAAGACCGAGCACTCGATGGCGCCTGAAATGCTGCTGTTCTCCAAGCGCGCCTGGGACAAGCTCTCGCCGGAAGAACAGGGCTGGATCCGCCAGGCCGCGAAGGAATCGGTTCCCTACATGCGCAAGCAGTGGGAAGAGCGCGAAGTGAAGTCGCTCGCCATCGTGAAGGCCGGCGGCGCCGAGATCATCGATATCGACAAGGCACCGTTCCAGGCGGCGATGAAGCCGGTGTACGACAAGTTCATCACCGACGCGAAGCTGAAGGATCTGGTCAAGCGAGTCCAGGACACGAAGTAGAGCTCGCCCCAGGCTGGGCGCACTTCGTGTCGCTTCGCCCACCCCCTACCGGGGCAACACCGGCGGCCCGGCAAAGCCGGTTCCGCGGTGTT
>CAIQMJ010000343.1 GCA_903872875.1 uncultured Variovorax sp. | reverse complement strand
CCCGCTTGGCGTACTGTTCGAGCGCCTGCATGACAAACGCTTGGATGAGCGCGCCATGGGCGCTGAACTCCATCAGCTCGGTGACAAATTCGACGTTGGTTGAATGCATGGTCAGACCGCCTCGCATGTGGAATGCAAGATCTCGAACCCCGCATCGGCGATCGAGCCCGGATCGAGCAGCATCACCAAGTCATCTGCCGTGCCCGCGCGCAACGATGCCCAGACCTCGTCGGCCAGACCATCTTTGCGTGCCTGAACCCTCGCCACACGGCTGAGGGCCTCCTCGTCGAACACGGCGAGCTCCGCCGTGAATACCAGGACCCTGCGGCTCATGCCCCCTCCTGGGTGGTAAGCGGCGAGATCTCCGCGCCGAAGGCCAAGGACGGGTTCTCGAGGCTGGCAGGCCCGTTTTGCCGAATCCACCAATCCGGTGGGTGGTACGGCATGGACATCACGCCGAGGTAGCCATCGTGCGTGGCATAGCCAACCACTCTGGCGCGACCGATGTTGTTGATGCGGATGACGATGTCATCGCCAATCGCCGGCACCTCGAACTCGGCCGACCACTTGATGTGGTCCTTCGAAGCGAGGTCGCGGGTGTAGGGCGGCACGGTGGCATGCCGCTGGAAACTGGGATTCATGGGGTACTTTCTTTGGGTGGAAGCAACGTGGCGTTGCCCAGTTGCCGGGATTTCATGCGGAAGGTGAGTCCATCGCTTTCGCGCTGGACCTCCCAGCCGCGGCGGCCGAGGCAATGCCTCAAGACATAGGCGGTCGAGTCGTAGGAGATGCGGGTGCCGGCTCTTCTCGCGGCGCGCTTGGCCGCCCTGCCCGCGTGGAACGCGCGAACCTGCTCGCGCCAGGGGCCGGCATAGGGTCCGACCGGTTCATCGGCCTGCGCGAGGAACGACAAGGGACAGTCGTAGTAGCAAGGCCCGCAGGTCTCATCCATGCGCTTGATGGCCGCCTCGCCTTTCCTGCAATCGATGAGGGTCAGGCCGATCCATTTGCGACCGGGAGGTGTCCCCGAGCGGGTCTGGGCCAGGAACCACAGGCGGTTGCCGATCGCGCGGTGCGCCAGCACCGTCGAATAGGTGGCCAGGCTGGCCAGTTCGTCATGGATGGCCTGGTCCTTGGTGGCGCGGTAGACGATGGTCCCCATGTCAGGCGCCCGAGGCGAATGAACTGGTGAACGCGAGGCGAGCACCAGATGCATGGGAAGCGGAGCGGCGGATCGGGAGGGGCATGAAGGCCGTGTCGATCCAGGGAAAGCGTGTGTTGGTGTGCATCGAATGGACGTAAAAAAGCCCGCGCAAGGCGGGCTGGATGGGTGTTGAGGAGTGATTGATGAATCGTTGTTGAATGAGAGAGAGGACTCCGCTGCGAGCACCTCATCAAGGTGCAGGTGCCGCCGCTTCTCCTGGGCACATGTCGGGTTCTGCGTGCGGGCCCGTGGCCAGGCGTTTTTCGGTCGCACTGGCGGCATCGCCCCAGGGCATCCAGAGCCAGCCCATGACGAAGGCCCCGTCCTCGCTTGCCGAGATGAAGGTGTCGTCCGCATCGATATCGATGTCGTCATCTGCGTAGATGCCGATGGCGCGCTCGATCAGGTCCAGGTGCCGCACCCGGTCTTGGGCGATTTCCTGCAGGCGCAGGCCCAGCGCCCGCACAGCTTCTGCGAGGTCGCCGTGCGCCCAACGCGCCACGACGTCGCGGGCCAGGCGTTCAAGCGTGAGCATCGCCAGCCTCCCTATCGTGGACATAGGCCTCGATGCGCGCATGCTCAGCCGGAGACGACGCCTTGAGGATGTCGATCACCTTCAGGTGCAGCGGCGTGGCGCGGCTCCAGACCCGCAGCCGCGCCGCCGCATCGTCGGGCAGCACGCCATCGCCTTCCTCGGGACTGTCGATGCGTTCGAGCCGGATCTCGACGCACTCGCCGAAGTGCGTGAAGAGCGACCAGCCTTCGGCGCAGGCCTGGGCGTTTTCCTCGGCGGTGAGCAAGGAGGCCGCATCCTGCACGCAGGCCGCCTCCGACCTCGTTGGCGCGAAGTCGTTGAACTCGCGTGCCTCGGCAATAACCTGGCGCATCGCCGGCGGCCCCATCGCATCGACGGCCTCTTTCTGCGCGTCGTCGATGTCGATCCAGTCCACGGAACCACCTCCGCCCTTGGCGATGTCGGCGATCTCGTAGGCGCGCGCCACGCTGTGCGCGCAATGGATGGCGCATTGCAGCTGATGGCCGGAGTACAGACCGTTGCCCAACAGGTACTCGCCGGCGGCGTCGATGGGGATCACGGCCACGAGAAGACCTCGAATTCCAGGACGGCCGGCAAGACCAGGTTGTCGCCGGCGAGCTCCAGCGCTTCGCACTGGTGTGTCTGCGCGAGTCGCAGCAACCGGCGCAGCGCATCCCATCCGAGCGCCTGGGCCGCCGCGATGTTGTCGGCCGTGACCTCGGCGCGCCAGCTGTAGTCGTCGAGCTCAAGGATGAGGAGCCCGCCCGTGGACGGAAAAGCACCGCAGGTCTCGCCCGCCTGGTGCTCCGAGTGGATCTGCTGGACGATCTCCCAAGGCAGATGGCGTGTGCTGACCCGCAGCGTTTTGCCGATGTAGCGATGAAGGGTGGGCGATTGCTCGTCGGGCAATGCGTGATCGATGGATGGGTCGTTGTTCATGGAGGGTGCTTTCCTTTTGGTGTGTCTGTCGGTGCTTCAGGGGCTGTTGAAGTGAGTACGCCGGCATAGCGCAGGAGCGCTAGGTGGTTGAGCTGGCGTCCCCCCGTGCCGTCTCGTTTACGGGCGGCGCCCGGTCGCACTCGACGCAACGCCAGAACGCAAGTTCGTTGTCGATGAGACGTTCGATCTCGGCCTCGTCTCGCTCCACGCGATGCACCTGCAGGTCCTGGCCGCAGATGAGCACCACCACGTCGATGGCGTGCTGGCCGGTGACGGCGAGTTGATGCAATGCCCGGATTCGCACATGCATGGGGATGCCTTTGTCCCAGAGGTGGGCGGCATTCCTGCCGACGGACAGGCACTCGAGGAACTGGACGTCGGATGTCTCGATGACCTCGCGTCCGGGCGTACAGAGCATCCAAGGGTGCGAGGGATGGCGCAGCGTGTCGCCCACGCGGCGTACCTTGCGGCCGGTGCGCAGGGTGTAGTGCGCCGCCACGATCGGCTCGAGCAGGCGCCCCCAGTAGCTGAGGCCGTCATTGGGGACTTCGGTTGGCTGCAGCAGGTCGTGCCGGCCGGTCTTCTCCATCCAGAGACGAACGGGCGACTTGAAGGGATCCAGGCCGATCGCGGCCGCCGCATCGATGCTCCGGATGCCGGTCTCGTCCATGTCGGGCCAGCGGTCGAAGTCCGGATGCACCGCTGACAGCGGCTTGACCAACTGGAGCACGGGACGGCCTGCCCGCGCCGGACCTCTCAAACGCTCCGCGCGTGTGTTCAACATAGGTTTTTCTCCTTGAAAGATTCGTGGCTTCCCAGCACGAAGCCCCGCCCTCCTCTGATGGAGGGGCGGGGCTTCGCGTGGATGGGGAAAGGGGAGTGGGAAGATGGAGTGATGCAGTTGCTTGGGCTGGTTGTCAGGCGGTGAGCAGAAGTGCCTGGTCCAGCGCACGTTGTTTCAATGCCGCGCCCTGGCCGAACCAGGCGCTGTCCAGGCGGTACTCCCGGTTCCGGGCCCGCCGCTCGTGATCGACGAACTCGGTCATGGCGTTCAGCAAGCCCCAGACGGTTCCCTTGGCGGATGCCAGCTCCGCACCGCGGCCCTGGCCCTCATAGAGGGCCTGCACCTTCTTGAGGGCACGCGCTTGAGGGATGTCCACCGCATGGGTGGCTTGCGGCCCACCAAGCACCTGGAGGAAGTAGTCCTGGGGCGCTTTGCCCTTGACCTTGCGCTCGGACAACGCCTTCATGCGGTGCATGAAGGCGTCCCACTGCGACACGGCGATGCCCAGCTGACGCTTGATGGCGTCGGCATCGAAGCTGGTGTTGTGCGGCACGCGGATGGCGTTGCTCGCACCGCTCAGCGCGATGGCCAGGGTGTTGTTGCACACCACGCGGACGGTGGTGGGCGTCACGGTGGTGGCCAGGGTGCCGTCGCAGGAGGTCGCGAACAGCAGGTAGCCGGTCACCAGGTCGTTGCCCCGGAGCACGGTCTCCTTGCCGGTGCGCGCCAGCGCCCAGAACTTGCGGCCTGCCTTGAGGACACCGGCCGTCTCCATTTCGTAGCCGGAGATCACGGTGAGGTCCCGGAAGAACTCGAGCACGGCCCTGGGCTGGACCACCTGGTAGCGGCTGCTGACGACCGACAAGGCGGCCCTGGTGTCGCTGCGGTAGAGCACCTTTTGCTCCTCGAAGGCCTTCAAGGCCTCGAAGCCGCCGGCCGCCTCGCTCATGTAGCGCACAGGGGTCTCACGGATGGTCCAGTCCATGCCGGCTTTCTGCGCCCAGACTTCGATGGGCTGGTTCGATGGGAGCTGGGTGCCCAGCAGATGCCAAGGGGTGTCGCCGGCGTAGGCCATGTGTTCGATGAGATGAGCCATGAGGGATTGATTTCCTTTGGAGAGTGATCAGAAACACAGACGCCCACGCCGGATCGCTGCGGGAGGCAGCGCCCGGACGTGGGCGACAGGGACTGGGAAAAGAGTTGAGAGAAAGAACGCAGGTACAGAGGAACCAGAAACTGATACGGCGTAGCCGGCTCAGCGTTTGGCCTGCCCCTGGTTGAAGAACCGGTCGACCAGGCGTTTGGCCTCGGCGCGCCGGTCCTTGGGATTGCAGTGAAAGTTCTCGCGGCACCAGGCACCGAAAGGCTCGCTGACCTCGTAGTCCATGACACCGGGGAAATCCGGCATCACGACGTCGGCCAGACGCTGGTTGAGGGCTTGGTGCAGTTCGGCGACGCAGTCGGAGAGTTCGACGGCCGCGCCGATCTGCCCGCCGTACAGGTCGGAATCCTTTTCGTTCGATTGCCGGGCTTCCATGAAGCCCTGCCACACGAACATCGCCAGGAGGTGCGGGTTGATGAAGGGATGATCCGGGTGCGCGGTCATGCGGGGTAGTCCCTCAGATCGATCCCGGCGCCAGTGGCGGCCATGTACACATCCTTCAGTTCCCCCTCGATGTCCAGGCAGTAGAAGTCGTCGAACCGGTCGTCCTGTTGTTGCAGGTGTTCGGCGCGTTCTCGCTCCGTGGGGAACTCCTGCCAACCCGTGCCCGCCACGGTGACCGACACCAGGTAGAAGCGCGTCATGTCGTGCGAATCCACAGCCGCTAGTTAGCTGCGGGCGTGAACGAGTGGTCGCAGTCGAGGCAGCAATGAGAGCCGAGGATGGTTTCGTCGACGACGTCGCCACAGGCTGCGCCCACTGCGCATCCCGCGACCCCTGCGCATAGGCCGCCGAGAATTGCACCGACGACAGCGCCAATACCCGAGCCCACGGGCCCGGCCACAAATCCAACGGTGGCGCCGGCTTGTGCGCCCGAGAAAGCGCTCGCGACGCCCCCCGCAGCGCCGGCGATGGAGCCGATGGTGGCACCAGTTTTTCGGCCGAAGTTCTGCTCCACGACATCGGTGGAACGGCAGCGTGGACACAGGATTTCCATCTCTGGGGGGACCGCAAATGCCTGAAAAGAGTTGTTCATCATGATGATCGGGCGTGAATTCACGCCTGGCTTTCAGTTAATTTCTGGATGACGGACATGCGCGACCGCGACTG
>CAIQMJ010000342.1 GCA_903872875.1 uncultured Variovorax sp. | reverse complement strand
GCCGGCTTCCTGCATGTGGTAGCCGCTGATCGAGATCGAGTTGAACTTCGGCATCTTCTGCGCCGTGTACTCGATGATGTCGCCAATGATCCGCATGCTCGGCGCGGGCGGGAAGATGTAGGTGTTGCGGACCATGAACTCCTTGAGGATGTCGTTCTGGATCGTTCCGCTCAACTGGTCCTGCGCCACGCCCTGCTCCTCGGCCGCGACCACGTAGCCCGCGAGCACCGGCAGCACGGCGCCGTTCATGGTCATCGACACGCTCACCTTGTCGAGCGGGATCTGGTCGAACAGGATCTTCATGTCCTCGACCGAGTCGATCGCCACGCCGGCCTTGCCGACGTCGCCGGTCACTCGCGGATGGTCGCTGTCGTAGCCGCGATGGGTCGCCAGGTCGAACGCGACCGACACGCCCTGGCCGCCCGCAGCCAGCGCCTTGCGATAGAACGCGTTCGATTCCTCGGCGGTCGAGAAACCGGCGTACTGGCGGATCGTCCAGGGCCGCACCGCGTACATCGTGGCCTGGGGACCGCGCAGGTAGGGCTCGAAACCGGGCAGCGTATCCGTGTACTTCAACCCCTGCAGGTCGGCCGCGGTGTAGAGCGGCTTGACGAGGATGCCGTCCGGCGTGATCCAGTTCAGCGCCTCCACATTGCCGCCGGGCGCGGACTTGGCAGCGGCCTTGGCCCAGGCGTCGAGGTCGGAGGTCTTGAAGGTAGGTTCGGGTGTGCTCATGGCGTCTCTTGTGCTTTTCCGAATGGACAGCGTAGGTGTCCGTGCTGGTTTTCCACGAGTCTAACCATTCGTAATTATTAATTCAAACGGATTTCGTGCGGTACATTCGGGCCATGTCCGCCGCCACCCTCACTCCCCGCGCGCTCTACGAAGAGGTAGCCGAACTGCTGCGCCAGCGGATCTTCAGCCGCGAGCTGGAGCCGGGCAGCTGGATCGACGAACTGAAGATCGCCGAGGAATACGGCATCAGCCGCACGCCACTGCGCGAAGCGCTCAAGGTGCTGGCGGCCGAAGGCCTGGTGACGATGAAGGTGCGCCGCGGCGCCTACGTGACAGAGGTGTCGCAACAGGATCTGGCCGACGTCTATCACCTGCTGTCGCTGCTGGAGAGCGATGCGGCGAGCGTCGTCGCCACCCAGGCGACCCCGGCGCAGCTGGCGTCGCTGCAGGCTCTGCACGCCGAACTCGAGGCTGCGGCGATCCCAGGGCATGTCGACCGCGAGCACTTCTTCGCGATCAACGAGCGCTTCCACATGCAGCTGCTCGCCATTGCGAACAACCGATGGCGCGACCAGATGGTCGCGGACCTGCGCAAGGTGATGAAGCTCAACCGCCATAACTCACTGCTGAAGTCGGGCCGCATCGACGAATCGCTCAGGGAGCATCGCGCGCTCATGGCGGCGCTGGTTGCCAAGGACCCCGCCGCGGCCATGGTCCGCATGCGCGAGCATTTCAGCAGCGGACTCGAAGCCGCGGCCTGAATCCG
>CAIQMJ010000341.1 GCA_903872875.1 uncultured Variovorax sp. | reverse complement strand
GCTTCGTCCGCGCCGCGATAGCTGACCTGCACGTCGCGCAGTTCGATCTTGCCCTGAGCACGCGCCACGGAGAATGATCCCTGTTGCTCCGGTGCCACCTCGTCGATCAGTGACATGCCGCGTTCCAGCGCGGCCAGGCCGCGCGTGATGGGGTTCGCCATGTCGGCCAGGCGGCGGATCGGCGCGATCAGCATCAGCATGGCCGTGATGTACGCGACGAAATCGCCGACCGTCAGACCCTGCTCGCCGCTCTGCCACAAGGCAATCATCACCACCACCGACAGCGCTACCGCCGCCAGCAGCTGCGTGGCCGGTGTCATGGCGGCCGATGCGATCGTCGACTTGACCGCGAGGCGGTTCAGCGTCTGGCTCAGGCGGTCGAAGCGCTCGGCCTGTCCGGCCTCGGCGCCGTGCAGGCGGACCATGCGATAGGCCAGCACGTTCTCCTCGACCACGTACGCCAGATCGTCGGTCGCTTTCTGGCCGAGCCGCGTCAAGTGATAGAGCCGCTTCGAGAGCACCTTCATGATCCAGGCCACGCCGGGCGCGAGCACACCGATGATGAGCGTCAGCTTCCAGTTGAGGAACAGCAGATAGAAAAGCAGGGCGACCAGCGTGAACCCGTCGCGCGACAGGCCCAGCACCGCTTGCACCAGCAGCATCGCCCCGGTCTGGACCTCGTAGACGACGGTGTTCGACAGGGTGCTCGCCGATTGCCGTGTGAACAGCGCCAGCTCGGCAGCCAGCAGCCGCTGGAACAGCACGCTGCGCAGATGCTGCATGCCTTCGTTGGCGATGCGTGCCAGCGCGTACTGCGATACGAACTGGGCCAGGCCCCGCACAGCGAACAGCAGGATGATGGCGACCGGCACCATCCACAAGGCGAGCTGGCCTTTGGTGAAACCGCGGTCGAGCAGGGGCTTGAGCAGCGCCGGCATCAGCGGTTCGGTGAGCGCCGCGATGAGGGCGGTGACGACGCCCAGTACCCACCAGCGTCGCGACCCGCCGAACCAGACCATCAGGCGAGAAAGACGACGGGTCAGGGGCGGACGCGTGGTCTCGTCTGCGGAGGAAGGCTGCATGGCGGCGGATTCTACGGGCGCTCCGGCGGCAATCCGTACCGCGGACGGGCGCTCACCTTTTGTGACGTGGCCTGTCGGCCGATGTGTAACATGTAGCCCTCGTCAAGCCCGGTGAAACTTTTGTCCCGGAAACCTCTCCGAACTGCATGAACAAGCCGTTGACCGACTCTTCTCCAACTCCTTCTTCATACTTCTCTGCCCGCCGCACGCTCGTTGCCGCACTCGCTTCCTCCCCCATGCTTTCGGCGCTGGCCCAGTTCAGGGTCGAGGTGTCGGGCGTCGGGCTGACGCAGTTGCCGATCGCGCTTGCGCCCTTCAAGGGGCAGGAGTCGTCACCGCAGAAGATCTCCGATATCGTGCAGGCCGATCTCGAACGCAGCGGCCAGTTCCGTGGCGTCGATGCCTCGGGCCAGGCACTCGACGAAGCTTCTCGGCCGGACTTGAGCCTGTGGCGGCAGCGCACTGCGGACTCGCTGGTGGTTGGCAGCGTGGCCCGTCTTGCGGATGGCCGTTTCGATGTGCGCTTCCGTCTCTGGGATGTCGTGCGCGGCCAGGACCTTGGCGGCCAAAGCTACACCGTGCCGCAAGGCGACCTGCGGCTCGCATCGCACCGGATCGCCGACTATGTCTACGAGAAGCTCACTGGCGACAAGGGCATCTTCTCGACGCGCATCGCCTACGTCACCAAGGCCGGCAGCCGCTTCACGCTGTGGGTGGCGGATGCCGACGGCGAGAACGCACAGGCCGCTCTTGCGAGCCCGGAGCCGATCATCTCGCCCGTCTGGTCATCGAACGGCTCGCAACTGGCCTATGTGTCCTTCGAGTCACGCAAGCCGGTCGTCTAT
>CAIQMJ010000340.1 GCA_903872875.1 uncultured Variovorax sp. | reverse complement strand
GTGCCCGAGCGACACCTCGCCCGAATAGCGCACCAGGAAGCTGACCGACAGCACCGCGATCGCGTTGGCGAAGCACACGCCCAGCGCATAGGTCCAGAAGCCACCTGTGAGCGCAGGCACGACCAGCAGCACGAGCAGCGCGAAGACGTTGGCGGCACGCTGCCACGGGATCTGGCGCGCGGGCTGAAGCGCCCGAGGTTCCAAGGCTGTTGTTCGGGGCATGGAAAGAAAAGTCATCTCAATCGCTCCACAGCAGGGGAGTTGTCGGGAAACACCGCGGAACCGGCTTTGCCGGGCCGCTGGTGTTGCCCCCGGAAGGGGCTTGGCGAAAGCGACACGAAATGCGCGAGGCCTGGGGGTGAGCCAAGTCAGGCACGGCTGATGGCACTCCGTGAGAGAAGGCCCTGCGGACGCAGGACGAGCAGGGCGAGCATCGACACCAGCAGGAAGCTGTTGTTGAACTCGGCCGCGATGTAGAAGGACAGCAGGTTGGTCAGGATGCCGATGAAGATGCCGCCCAGAACCGCGCCCGGCAGGCTGGTGAAGCCGCCGATCACCGCCGCCGCGAAGGCCTGCAGCATGAAGGAGCTCACGGTGGTGGACGACAGGAAGGTCGTCGGGACGATCAGCAGCGCGCTGACCACGCCCAGCAGCGCCGCCGCGGCCCACGACATCGCATGCAGCTGGCGCAGGCTCAGCCCGCACACGCGCGACGCGAACGGGTTGGCCGCCACCGCGCGGAACGCGACGCCGACGCGCGTGCGGTCGATCACCAGGTAGAGCGTGCCGATCAGCAGCGCGGTCGCGCCGAGCACGCACACGTCATAGGCGGTCACGCGCACCGGTCCCCACTGCGCCGACCAGCGCGGCAGCGGCAGGTCGAGGTTGACCACGTCGGAGCCGAAGACCAGCTGGGTCGCGCCCTGGATGATCAGCCCGACGCCCAGCGTCGCGATCGTGCTCGTCAGGTCGGAGCGGAACACCAGCGGCGCGATCAGCACGTAGGCGACCAGCGCCAGCAGCGCGAGCAAGCCGAGCGAACACAGCACGGCCACGCCCCATGGCAACTGCGCGAGCCCGCCGCCGGCCAGGCCGAACACCAGGAAGGCCGACAACCCCGCCATGTTGCCGTGCGCGAAGTTCACGACGCGCGAGCTCTTGTAGATGAGCACGATGCCCATCGCGCCCAGCGCATACAGGCAGCCGCTGACGGTGCCTGTCCACAGCAGGGCCAGCAGGTCGGAGAGCCAGGAAGCGTTCTGCATGGTCAGTCTTGGATGTCGATGCCCTGGTCGATCAGGTCGATCACCACGGGGAAGTAACGGCCCGAGAAGCCTTGCGTCGACGCGGCTTCGTAGTAGCGCCTGGCGAGCTCCGCCACGCGCGCCGGCACGCGCATCTCATCGGCCAGCGCAAGCACGTACGAGATGTCCTTGACCATGTACTCCGGCGGAAAGGCCCGTTCCGGAAACTCGCGCGGCAGCATCGCCTTGCGGCCGTGGTTGCGCAGCACGAAGCTGTCGCCCGACCCCTTGGAGACCGCGTCGAGCAGCACGGCCGGCTTCACGCCCGCGCGTTCGCTGATCACCATCATCTCGGCCAGCGCGACCACGTGCTCGGCGACCAGTGCGTTGTTGACCAGCTTCACGACCTGCCCGCAGCCGACCTCGCCGCAGTGCGTGACGTCGGTGCCCATGTAGCGCAGCACCGGCTCGATGCGCGCGAACAGCGCCGCGTCCGCACCGACCATGATGCTGAGCTCGCCGCGCTGCGCGGCCTCGCGGGTGCGTGCCACCGGCGCGTCGGCGAAGGCGATGCCGTGCGCCGCCAGTTCGGCCGCGATGGTGCGCGCGCCGGCCACCGAGGTGGTGCTGAGGTCGACGACGACCTGCGGCCGGCGCGGCTGCGCGGCCAGTCCACCATCGCCGCAGCAGACCTGCCGCACCTGGGCGTCGCCGGGGAGCGAGAGGCAGACGATGTCGGCGCGGGCCGCGACCTCGGCGACCGACGCCACCAGCACGGCCGGCGTGCCGTCGAGAAACGATGCAGCCGCCGGGTTGGCGTCGTAGGCGATGACCGGGCCGTCGTGCTTCAGCGCGATGTTGCGGCACATGCCGCTGCCCATCACGCCCAGGCCGATGAAGCCGATGGTTGTGGTGCTCATGGTCAGCCTCAGTCCATCCACATGCCGCCGCTCACGTCGAGCGACGTGCCGGTGATCCAGTTCGATGCGGGCGAGCACAGGAACAGCGCCGCCTGCGCGATGTCGTCCGCATTGCCCCAGCGGCCCAGCGGCACGCCGGTGGCCGCCGATGCGGCCGGCGCCTGGTTGTTGGTGACCTTCGCCCACATGGCGGTTTCGACCGGTCCGGGTGCGAGCGTGTTGGCGTACACGCCGTGCGGCGCGCCGGCCTTGGCGATCCAGCGCATCAGGCCGTGCACTGCCGATTTGGCCGACACATAGGCCGGCCCCGAGGCGACGCCGCCGTTCTTCGCCGCGATCGAGCCGCAGGCGAGGATCTTGCCGAAGCCGCGCTCCACCATCTGCGGGAACAGCTTGCGCGTCGGGTTGACCACGCCGCGCACGTTCACGTCGAAGATGCTGTCCCATTCCTCGTCGGTGCTGTCGCCCAGCGGCGTGCGCGAGATGGTGCCGGCGCACAGCACCAGGATGTCGATCGGGCCGTGCGTGTGCGTCACCTGCTCGACCACCGCATCGGTCTCGCTGCGCGAGGTCACGTCGTAGCGCAGGTAGCTGACGCCGGGGCCGACATCGGCATGCTCCGCGATGTCGGTCGCCACCACGCGCGCGCCGGCTGCGGCGAAGTTGGTGGCGATGGCGCGGCCCATGCCGCCGGTGCCGCCGGTGATGAGCACGGTGCGGCCCTCCAGCGTGGACGGACCGCTCAGATGCAATGCCATGGTGTGTCTCCTTGATAGGTTGAAAACGGTGTGTGCGAGGGGCGCGTGTGCGCAGCGTGCGAGAGCGTCAGCTGGCCTCGGCCAGGATGCGGCGCGCCCGTTCGATCACGGGGCGGTCGATCATCTTTCCGTCGAGTGCGACGGCGGCGCCCGCGCTGGCGCCAGCGGCGTCGAGCACGCGGCGCGCCCAGTCGCAGTCCTGCGGCGAGGGGCGGAAGGCGAGGTTCACGGCCTCGACCTGCCGCGGGTGGATGCAGAGCTTGCCGCCGAAGCCCCAGCGCTTCGACTGCTGCGCGTGGCGCGCGATGAGCGCGGCGTCGGTCAACTCAAGGCTCACGCCGTCGATCGGCGCGGGCTTGCCGGCCAGGCGCGACTCCAGCACCAGCGCGGCGCGCACGGGGGCCAGCGTGTCGTCGCTGTCGGCCAGGCCCGAGTCGAGCGCGAAATCGATGTTGCCGAAGGCCAGGCGCACGGTTGGGCCGGTCGCGAGGATCTGACGTGCGCTGGCCCAGCCGGCCACGGTTTCGACCAGCGCCACAAGTTCGGCGCGCGGTGCTTCCGCAGCCACTGCGGCCATCACCTCGGCATCGGCCTTGGGCACCATCAGGCCGGCGGCGGCGAAGTCCTCGAGCATGTGCAGGTCGTCCCGGAACCACGGCGTGTCGCGGCCGTTGATGCGGACCATGGCGGGCGCGCCGGTGCGCAGCCATTCGAGTGCTGCCGCACGCGCGGCCGGCTTGCCGGCCGGCGCCACGGCATCTTCGAGGTCGATGATGATGCGGTCGGCGCCGCTGGCCGCGGCCTTGGCGAAGCGCTCGGGCCGGTCGCCCGGCACGAAGAGATAGCTCTTGCCGACGCGGGCCTGTTCCGATGTGGCGGACGTGATGGACATGCTCATGCCAGCGTCGCGTTCGCCGTCATCGCCAGGCCGCCACCGGGGCTGCGCGCCCACAGCTTCAGCGTGCCGTCGGCCTGCGTGCTCGCCTGCAGCGTGAACGGCGCATCGACGTGCAGCGGCATCGCACCGCGGAAGTCGAAGGCCGCGAGCCGGCCGCCCGGCCGGCAGCCCAGCGCGAAATCCTGCAGCAGCGTCGCGGTCAGCGGGCCGTGCACCACCAGCGCCGGATAGCCTTCGACCTCGCGCGCATAGGGCGCGTCGTAGTGGATGCGATGGCCGTTGAAGGTCAGCGCCGAATAGCGGAACAGCAGCGTGGTGTCGGGCGTCACTTCGCGATGCCATTCGGCATTCGCCGGTGCGGGCTCGGGCGTCGGCGCCGCGCTGCCCGGCGCGGGCGGCTCGCGGTAGACGATGTCCTGTTCCTCCACGATGCAGTCGCGGCCGTCGCAGCGCACCGTGTGGCCGACCGTCACGAACCACAGCTGGCCGCGCCGGCCGGTCTTGTTCTCGACCTTGAGGATGCGGCTGGTGCGGGTGGCCGTCGCGCCGACCGGCACGTCCGCGAGGTAGCGCAGCCGGCTGCCGGCCCACATGCGGCGCGGCAGCGCGATCGGCGGCAGGAAGCCGCCGCGCTTCGGATGGCCGTCCTCGCCCAGCCCGCTGCGGCGTGCCATCGGGTTGAAGAAGAGCCACTGCCAGCCAGGCGGCAGCGCATCGCCCTCGGCGGGCGCGTGCGCCAGGTCGAGCGTCGCGGCCATCGCGGCGACGTGCAACGCTTCGATGCGCTGCGTGTGCTGCTCTTCCCGGCCGATCCAGGCGGAGAAATCCTCGTCGCCGGCAGCACCGGCCGACACGACTGCGGGGTCGATCACGCTCATGGTCAGGTCAGCGCCGCGTTGAAGACCGAGGCCGGGTACGGCCGGAAGTCCTGAACCATCTTGAAGCCGTCGCCGCTGGCCTGCAGGATCGCTTCCTGCCGCGCGCCGCGGTGGTCGCCCGACTTGAAGCTCACCTGCCTGGCGCCGCCGACGGTGGCGTTGTTCATGGTCTCCATCACCGCCACCAGGTTCTCGCGGGTGAGCGGCTTGCCGCTGGCCAGCAGCATGCGGAAGCCCGCGACGAACAGTGCCGCGTTGCTCCAGCCGTTGAGCCCGAAGACGCCGATCGGGTCGTTCGGGTAGTACTTCGCCACGGCCGTGCGATAGGCCGCCACGTCGGGCTCGTCGGAGCTCACCGGCAGCAGCCACGACGAGAAATAGGTGCCTTCCAGCAACGGCCCAGCGAGCTTCTGCGTGATCGGGTCGGCCGTGAAGAAGGGCGCCATCCACTTGGTCTGCACGCCGAGCCGCTCGGCCGACTTGAGCGCCGCCGCCAGGTTGGCGTTGGAGCCGAACAGCACGACCACCTGCGCCCGTGCATTGCCGATGCGGCGCATATGCGCCGAAAAGTCGGTGCTGCGGACCTCGAAGGGAATCGACTCGACGGCCGCCAGCCCGGCCGACTTCATGTACGTGTCGAAGCCGCGCAACGCCGAGCGGCCGAGTTCGTCGTTTTCCCACAGCAGCGCGATGCGGTCGTGCTTGAGCACGTTGCGCGCGAAGTCGACGTTCGACGCGGCCGACCAGCCGTAGTCGGGCAGCAGCGGGAACACCAGCTTCTCGCCGAACAGCGCGGGCGAGCCGCCGATCGGGCCGAGCATCGGCAGGCCGACTTCGCGGGCGTACGGAATCACCGCCACGTTCTGCGCCGTGCCGACCGATGCGACCAGCGAGAACACCTTGTCTTCCTCCACCAGGCGGCGCGTGACGGCCACGCTGCGCGCCGGTTCATAGCCGTCGTCGTAGGTGACGAAGCGGATCTTCCAGCCGTCCATGGCGCCGGTTTCCGACACGTGCCGCAGGCAGGCATCGGCGGCGTGGGTCAGCGTCGCGTAGAAGGGCACGGGGCCGGTGACCGGCGTGAAGGCGCCGACGGTGACCGTGCGGCTCGCGCGGTCGATGCCGGGTTCGGCGGCGGTTTGGGCGTGGATGTGGAAGCTGGCGACGCTGGTTGCCGCGGCGGCGCCGGCAGCCTTCAGCAGGATTCTTCGGGTGGTTGGCATGGGCGATGTCCTTTACCGGTGGTGCGAATCTCGAATTAAGAATGCATCATGCATCTCGTGATTAACGCGTGAAACTCGGGACAACCCTAGATGAAGGGTCTTCCATGGCGCCGTTGGCGCAATCTCAATGGATGAAACGGCGAGCGGAATGACTAAAAGAATGCATTGTTTCGCAAGATCGGGCGATCGGCGAGTCCAGCCGGCGAACGCGCGGCCGAGCCGGCGCCGCTTCTACGAAGCCTCGCGCCGCGGCCAGGCAAAGGCCGGCGTCGCCTTGGCTGCGATGCGGGCCGACGCGTCCCGCACATAGTCGCTCGACAGCGCGATGCCCTGCGCCGACGCCTCCAGTTCCAGCATGGTCTGCAGGTCGCTCTGCAGCGACGCGTTCAGCGCGCGCTTGGTCGCAGACAGCGCAAGCGGCGACGCGCCTCCGAAGCTGCGTGCGATCCGCCATGCGCGTTCATGCAGCGCCGATGGCGGCAGCACTTCCATCGCGATACCCATCGCGAGTGCTTCGTCGGCACCGATCTCGCGGCCCGACAGCATCAGCTCCTTGGCGCGTTGCAGGCCGACGATGCGCGGCAAGGTGAAGAGGGCGCCGCAATCCGGCACCAGCCCGACGCGCTGGAACGCCATGCACAGGCGCGCGCGCGAGCTGAGCAGCACGATGTCGGCCAACAGCAGCAGGCTGAAGCCGGCGCCGTAGGCCACGCCGTCGACCGCGGCGATCAGCGGTCGATCGAGCTGGTGCAGGTCGGTCGTCAGCCGGCGGAAGCGCTCCAGGGTGCTTCGCCCTTGTTCGGCCGTGCGCGGGCCGGCCGCTGCGGTCACGCGAATGTCGCCGCCTGCGCAGAAGGCGTCGCCGGCGCCGCGCAGCAGCACGGCGCGCACCGATGCATCGGCGCGGATACGGCCGAGTGCATCGACGATTTCGTCCACCAGGCCGGCGTCGAGCGCGTTCAGCGACGTCGGGCGGTTCAG
Source organism: uncultured Variovorax sp. (assembly GCA_903872875.1). Classification (GTDB taxonomy): domain Bacteria; phylum Pseudomonadota; class Gammaproteobacteria; order Burkholderiales; family Burkholderiaceae_C; genus Variovorax. The sequence continues at coordinate 2,974 of CAIQMJ010000340.1, read as the reverse complement.
CACCAGCGTCGCCACGCCGTCCGCCACCGAGAAGAGCAGGCTCCGATCGGCGTGCGCTGTGTGTGGGGAAGGGGCGTTCATGGGCCGGCCCTAGACGATCCCGCGCTCCCGCAGTGCGCGGATGGTGGACGCGTCGCGCCCGAGCACGCCGCCCAGCACTTCGTCGGTGTGCTGGCCCAGCAGCGGCGGCGCGGCAGGCTCGGCCGGCGCGATGCCGGTGAAGCGGATCGGGCTCGCACACAAGGTCACGCTGCCGGCGGTCGGGTGCGGCATCTCTATGGCCATGCCGCGGTGCTGTACCTGCGGGTTCGCGAAGACCTCGGGGTAGGTGTTGATCGGGCCGGACGGAATGCCGGCCGCTTCCAGCGCGGCGAGCAGCTCGGCGGCCTGCCACTGCGCGGTCAGCGCATTGAAGACTTCGGTCAGCTCGCCGCGATGTTCGAGGCGCCGCGCGTTGGTGACGAAGCGCGGGTCGTCGCCGAGTTCAGGGTGGCGCAGTACTTCGCAGAAGGTGCGGTACTGCGCCTCGGTGCCGCAGATCACGATGATCCCGCGGTCGGCGCAGGCGAAGGCTTGCGAGGGCAGGCCGCCGTTGCCTTGCGTGCCGCGGCGCGGTGGCACCGAGCCGGTCGCGAGGTAGGTGGTCACGTAGTGCGACTGCGCGGCGATCGTGCAGTCCAGCAGCGCGATGTCGATGTGCTGGCCTTCGCCGGAGGCGGTGTCGCGCTCGTACAGTGCGGCCACGATGGCCGACACCGCGTACTGGCCGGCCATGAAGTCCGCCAGGCTCGGGCCGGTCTTCATCGGGCCGCCGCCGGGCTCGCCGTCGGGCAGGCCGGTCACGCTCATCATCCCGCTCATCGCCTGGAACACGGTGTCGTAGCCGGGCAGCTTGCTGAGCGGGCCGTCCTGGCCGAAGCCGGTGATCGAGCAGTACACCAGGCGCGGGTTCAGCTCGCGCAGCGACGCGTAGTCGAGCCCGTAGCGCTTCAGGTCGCCGACCTTGAAGTTCTCGATCAGCACGTCGGCGCGCGCGGCGAGTTCGCGGATCAGCGCCTGCCCCTCGGCCTTCGCGATGTCGATCGTGATGGAGCGCTTGTTGCGGTTGGCGCAGAGGTACATCGGCGACTCGCGGGTGTCCTGCCCGTCGGTGTCCTTCAGGAAAGGCGGGCCCCAGCGGCGCGCCTCGTCGCCTCGGCCCGGCCGCTCGACCTTGATGACGTCGGCGCCGAGGTCGGCCAGCGACTGGGCCGCGAGCGGCGCGGCCAGGATGCGGCCGAGGTCGAGCACCTGGATACCCTGCAGGGGAAGTCGTTTCATTGCGGCAGCTCCGCTTCTGTGTCTGTGGTGTCTTCTGTGCGAACGGGCCATGCGGCATCGGCAAGCTGCGAGAAATGCGCAGCGGCGCCGTCGGGTTCGGTGCGCAGCAGCTTGCTGCGGTAGGTCCAGCGGTGCAGCGGATGCTCCAGCGTGAGCCCCATCGCGCCCATGAACTGGTGCAGGTCGTAGGCGACCTTCGTCGCGATGTCCTGCGCGAAGCCGGCGGCCATCGCGGCGTCGGCCTCGGTGCCGCTGCTGGCGGCGCGGTAGACCAGCCAGCGCGCGCTCTCGACCGACGCGGCGCAGGCCGCGAGCCGATGCTGCACGGCCTGGAACGCGCCGAGCGGCCGGCCGAACTGGCGCCGGTCCTTCACGTGGTCGAGCACGCTGTCGAGCCCGGCCGACAGGCAGCCGGCCAGCTCGGCCGCGGTGCCCAGGCGCCACAGGCGCTGCAAGGTCGCGGCGTTCGCATCGGCCAGCGTGGTCCACGCCAGCGCGGCCGGATCGCACAGCAGGCCCATCGGATAGGCGAACACGCTGTCGACGGCCTGCACGGCGTCGGCGGCCAGCGCCGCCACGTCCACGCGGCCTGCGCGCAGGCGGATCAGCGTGCGGGCGACGGGTGCGAAGCGGATCGGCCGGTCGAGCCGCTCGCCGGCCAGCGCGAACGGGCCGGGCCGGTCGGGGCAGGCCAGCGGCGCGATGAAGGTCGACGCGACCATCTCCAGGCACAGCGGCAGCCGGCACAGTTGCATCACCATCGCGGCCGCCGCGACGGGGCCGAGTTCGTCGATCGCCAGGCAGTCGAAGAAGCCTGCATCGGCGATCTGCTGCTGCATGGCGGCGGCGTACTCGAAGCGGGCGGGCGTGGCAGGCAGGCGCGTGAGTTCGCGCGTCACCATCTTGCGCACGGCGTCGAGCAGCGCCTCATGGTCTTCGGTGGGCTGGAAGTTCATGTGCGGGGCTCCCGGGGCAGGCCGAGGTAGTCGGTGGCGACCAGGTTCAGCTGGATCTCGGCCGCGCCCGAGGCGATGCCGGCGGCGATCGCGCGCTCGTGGTGCGACAGGTGCAGCGGGAAGGCGTTGCCGGTGAAGGTGTCGCCGAGAAAGTCGAGGCCGAAGTCGGCGACCGCGTGGTCGGCGGCGACCACGGCCACGCGCGCCAGGCTCGCGTCCGCACTCGGCGGCAGGCCGCGCGAGCGCTGGTCGACCACGCGATAGACCAGCATGCGTGCCGCCTCGCAGGCCGCCAGCGCGGCGCCGGCGCGCGAGCGCACCACAGGGCTGTCGAACTCGCCGAGCGCCTGCAGCCGCCGCACCATCTGGTCGAGAACGCGGCGCGAGAACGCATAGCGCGCGATGCCCACGCGTTCGTTTGACAGTGCGTAGCCGATGATCGGCCAGGCCTGGCCTTCCTCGCCGAGGCGCGTGCTGCGCGGCACCCGCACGTTGTCGAAGAACACCTCGTGGATGTCGCCGTCGCCGATCAGCGAGGGGATCGATCGCACGTGGATGCCGGGCGTGTCCATCGGCACCAGCAGGATCGCGATGCCGCCCTTGCCGGGCCCGCCGGTGCGTGCCAGCAGGAAGCAGTGCTGGGCGAGGCCGGCGTAGGAGATCCAGACCTTGGAGCCGTTGATGACGTAGTCGTCGCC